>CAYWTU010000441.1:0-4414 GCA_964461275.1 uncultured Pirellulales bacterium
CCACTTCTTCCTCTTCGAACGGCTCCTTGAACATTTCGGCCGGCGTTTTGGGAGTGAACTCGATCTCCGGCACTGCTCCACCTGCCGGTTGATAGTCGTCTTGCAGGGCGGCCAAATGCACGTCTAGGGCGTCCAACCTTCGATCCGCGGCGCCGCTGCGGTCAGCGCCGATTTCCAAGATGTTGGGGCAGTCTTCTTCGTCGTCGAGTTCGCCAATTTCGATGATTTCCCCACGCGCTTCGGACGATGGCTGGCGAGGTCCGTGGTTCCACGGCGCCGGCAACTGTTGCAAGTCGGCCCAGGCGGCGTCAATCAGGCCCGCGTCGATGCGCTGCTGCCCCTCGGCGAAAGCCAGCATCAGGGCGTGGTCGCACAACTGGTTTACCAGCCTGGGCACGCCGTCAGTGGCGCTGAACACCCGCGTCATGGCCCCGTCATCGAACAAACCGGGATCGCCGCCGGCGGAGTTCAGTTGACTGCGGACAAATTGCTCGGTCTCGCCGCGATCCATGGCCGCAAGGTAGCAGCGAGCGGCGAGGCGTTGATTAAAGGAATCGAGGCGCGGGTGAGCAAATCGCTCTTCCAGGCTCGCCGCGCCGGCCAGCACCACCCGCACCTGCGCGGCGCCCCTCCGCACCAAGTTGGTCAGCACTCGCACTTCCAGCAGCACGCTCAGCGGCAGCAAATGGGCTTCGTCAACGAGAAGCACCAGGCCCTGCTGTTGATTTTCTTGGTGGGCCAGGTGATCCAACAACGACAGCCGAAGTTCGCCCTCGTCGATGCCTCGGTACGGCAGGCCCAACTCGAACATTACCGCCTGCAACAAGGCACGCGGCGCATTGAGCCGGGTACTGGACAACAGCGCCACTTCAAGCTCGGGCCGAAGTTGTGAGGCCAACAGGTGCAGCAGCAGGCTTTTCCCCGTCCCGGCGGGGCCAATCAACAGCGCCGGCCCCTCAGCCCGTTGCAGACAGCGGGTGAGAGTGGTGCGCGCGGCCTCGCAGGAAGCGGTCGCAACGTAGCGATCGGTTCGCGGCGCGGCCAAAAACGGCCGCTCCTGGCAGTGGAAATGGCGTTCGTACATCCGTGTTGCGCAGGTAGGCGGATCAAACTGGCGCGCAGCGGCGACGTTGCACTGCCGGCGCGCAACGGCCCATTTGCTGTGTCGGCCGGTCGCGGCATCAGTCTCAAGTTCAGCGGATGATTGGCCGCAAACCCGCCGCAATCTATGCCGGCTACCCGTTCGGTTTATCGTCGGCAGATTCCCAACACGAATTTCACACCGCAATGTTCCTCAATTGCCCCACCGCCCACGCGAAAGCGTCCCACGGGTCGGTGTGCCAGGCGGCGACAAAGCCAGCGTCTTGCCACGCTAGATAGACGATCCAACCGAGCACAATCGCCAGCGCGAACTCGGCGCCGGCGCGAGTGAGTCCCGAGACGCTGCCCAGCGCCTGCCCGACGATCGCCTGGGGACGAATTCCCCGCGGCTTGAAGGCGCCCAGTAGCGGCAACCCCAGGGCCTTGCACGCCTCGGCTGGAGTACGGAAATACGTCACTCGGTATCGCACGCCGAAGCCTGCCGCCAACCCGGCCAGGGCGGCCCAACTCGTCGCCGGCAGGCACGCGTTTGCAAACGAACGTGGCGCGGGTCCCTGAGACGTTGTCCTGCGATCGACGATTTCCACGCCACAGGCCTCCAGCTGAGCCAGTCTCTCAGCGGCCGTCTTGGCCGCCGCAGCGGCCTGGTCCGCGTGAATCGAGGCCACTTCCCCTTCGGCTTGAAGTTGACTCAGGCGCACCAACAGTGCGGTGCGGACGATGGGGTCGGGGGCCAATGGCGCCCCCGGAGCAAGGTGGCCAGGCATCGAACTCTGGTCGGGTTCCACGGCATCGGACAGCTCCGCAGGAAGCGCCACCGGCGGGGCGGCCGCCTCCACTTCGGCGACCGTGCTCTCAAGTTCGGCAATACGATGCTCCAAGTCGCGGACGCGTGGGTGGGCCGCGGTGAACTTTTCCAACAACTCGTTGCGCTGGACGACGGACTGAGCCAGTTGCTGCCGCACCTCGTCCATCTCGGCTGAAACGGTGTGCGACGTGGTGGAATTATCGTGGTCTGGTTCTGACGAGACCTGCGGCGACGCTGCGTCGTCGTCGGTCGATTTGTCCTCGTCGGCTGCATTCGCCAACGGAGTTGGCGGCGTCTGTTCTTCCAGCTCGGCCGCGTGGTCGCGTTGAAAGTTTTCCATCGCCTGGAGCGCCTCACGCACCGTAACGGCTGCGTCGTCGGCCACCTGCTGGCGAAGGTCGAATTGGCGACGCGCTTCGGCTAGAGGCTTGGTAATCGCCCGTTGTGCGTAGGCCCGAACCAGCGACTCGCCAGCGGCCAGGGCGGCAGCGGCGGTGGTCGCCTCTACCTGCACCACAAAGGTGAGTTGCCCCACGTCAGACGGGCCTTCGTGGACATCGACATGGTGCAGCGAGTCCGCCCAAGCGACCGGCGACGGAGAAACGCCGGCGGGGTCGCTGATGCCAACGGCGTCGAGTTCCGCCTGCTCACCGGCCGCCCGCCTGAAATGGGCGTCAACCAGCAGCCGACGAATATCTTCCACCGTGGCCAGCGGTCCCGAAGTTCGGGAAATGGAAGGGACTCCCTGCGTGGGTGGACGTTGTTGGCGCACCGTAATCGTTGCTGTCGACGGGCCGGTTTGAGGCGCCCTCTGTGCGAGCCCCCATACGAACACTGCCGCCGCTACTACCGCGGCCGTATATCCCGTCGAGCTGATGCCTCGCCAACGACCGCTGGTCAGCGATTGCCAAGATGTGCGGATCCGAAACGGCACGGCGATCTGGCCAATGGATAGGGTTTAGCCGGTCCGCCGGGCGCACATGGTGTCACCGGTATGCGGACCTACGTTGCCGTCATCGTCGTGGGGCGGCGACAGCTTCAATTCGGACCGTCTATAATCGATGAATGGATTCGGTTACCCGCCAGTCGTTACGGTCGTAACATACGTATCGCGACTCAGCGAGCGACCGATGAGGTTCTTAAATGTTTCACGTTAAAATCTGTGGGATCACTCGACCGGACGATGCGGTTGCCGCCGTTCAGGCAGGCGCCGACGCGATTGGATTGAACTTCGCCCCCCCGAGCCCGCGGGCGATCGATATTCCGTTGGCCCGGGAAATTGCGGGCGCAATCGGATCGAGCGCGATTCGTGTCGGCGTCTTCGTGAACCATGACGCCGCGGCGATTCTGGAATGTGCGTCCCAAACGCCGTTGGACGCGGTTCAGCTTCACGGTGACGAACCGGCCGAGATGTTGCTGGCTTTGAAAAACATGCCGGTCGTAAAGGCGTTTCGACTGCAAGGCGGACACCTGACGCCCATTACCAAGTACCTCGAACAATGCCGGGAGCTGCGCCGAATGCCCGCGGCGGTGCTCGTCGACGCGTACAGCCCGGACGCCAGGGGAGGAACGGGCCATGCCGCCGATTGGGAGGCGGCCGGCCTCTATCGTGAGCTCGCCCTGCCGTCCCTTCCCAAACTGATCCTGGCGGGTGGGCTGAACCCGAAAAACGTAGCCATGGCGATCGGTGAGGTACGGCCGCACGGCGTCGACACTGCCAGTGGCGTCGAGATTTCGCCCGGAATCAAGGACGCCCAACGAACGGCGGAATTCATCTCCGCGGCACGCCGGGCACTCGGCCTCTACCATCCCTAGCGGTAAAACGCAGGCCAATGCCGCCGTTTCTGGCCGGAGGGCGGAAGCTGTGCAACTGGCTTGGATCGCCAGACACTTGCCAGCCGGGGGGGCAGCAACCTAGTATGGTGACTTGCTCCGTTGGCGAAGCTGCGCGCCGGCAACGAGCCGCGGATGTGATCGTATGTACACCATTCGCATCGCCTATACTTCACAACCGAAGATTGCGCCGACCTGATAGAGACCAAACAAGGAGACTTCTGTGGCCGTTGTAGAAACCAAATTGCCGTACAAGGTTGCCGACATGTCGCTGGCCGATTGGGGCCGCAAGGAAATCATGTTGGCGGAAAACGAAATGCCCGGCCTGGTGGCGCTGCGGAAAAAGTACGACAGCAAAAAGCCGCTCAAGGGCGCTCGTATCGCCGGCTGCTTGCACATGACCATTCAGACGGCGGTTCTGATCGAGACGCTGATCGAGCTGGGCGCCGACGTGACCTGGAGCAGTTGCAATATCTTCTCGACCCAGGACCATGCCGCCGCTGGCATCGCAGCGGCGGGCATCCCAGTCTACGCCTGGAAAGGCGAGACGCTCGAAGAGTTCGATTGGTGCATTGAGCAGACGCTTTATTTTCCGGACGGCAAACCGCTGAACATGATCTTGGACGACGGCGGCGATCTGACCGCCATGGTCCATCAGAAATATCCGCAGCT
>CAYWTU010000442.1:0-4401 GCA_964461275.1 uncultured Pirellulales bacterium
AACCGACATCAATCGGCGCATGCCTTGGTTCGGGCACGACGACCGCATCGTGGGGTTTATGATCTATGAGCTGCACAAGACGCGGCTGCACATTCTGAACTTCGCGGTGTGTTCGCCGCTGCGTAGGCAAGGCGTGGGAACGCAGATGGTCGAGAAGCTGGTCAGCAAGCTCTCGCAGCAGCGCCGCACGCGGATTCTGCTGGAGGTCCGCGAGACAAACCTGGCCGCGCAACTTTTCTTCCGCGCCAGCCGGTTCAAGGCCATTTCGGTGCTGCGGGCGTACTACGAAGACACTCCCGAAGACGCGTACATCATGGAATACGTCTACCAACCGGAAGAAGCCGAAATCTTGCCGCTGAACCGGATTGCCCGTCTGGCCGGGTAATTGCCCCCAAACTGCTGGCAAATTCAACGCCTCGGCCAACCATTGGATTGGCCGGGGCGTTTTCTTTTGCCAAGAACCCCGCGGCTCGAATTCCTTGAGCTTGATTCGCCCGCCATTCGAACGACAATCATAAGGGTAGTTGGCTTACGTAAAGCAAACACCGTCCTATGGAGACGAATGAGATGACCAGGTGCGCGGCAAGCATGAGATCTAAGTGGGCGAGATCTAAGTGGGCCGGTGCGCTGTGGGGCGGCCTATGTCTCGTCGCCATCGCCGGGCAGGCATTCGGCCAGGACCAACCTGGTCGTCAAAAGCCGCTGCACAAGTTCCTGCCCATCGACGACAAGTCGCAGATGTCGCTGGCGTATGTCTGGCTTGACATCGCCGAAGAAGCGACCGCCCGCGAGGTCGAGGCCAACGGCGCCCGTCCCACGATCATCGCCCGCACGTTGGCCATCTGGGCGACGGCTATGTTCGACGCCTGGGCCGCCTACGACGAGCGGGCGGTGGGCTCGCGGTTAGGCGGGAAACTACGCCGCCCCAAGGCCGAGCATACGCAGAAGAATAAAGAAAAGGCGATCAGCTACGCCTCGCATCGGTCTCTGGCCTTTGTGTATCCAGAGTCCAAGGAATTTTTGGATCAACAGATGCGCAGCTTGGGGTTTGACCCCCATGACAGCTCCCTGGATTCCCAATGGCCCGAGGGGGTAGGCACCGTGGCGGCGCAGGCGGTGATCGACTATCGCCGGCACGATGGCGCCCATCAACTGGGGGACGAGATCGGCGGGAATGGCGTTCCGTACGCGGACTACACCTACTATCAACCGGTGAATCCACCCGATCGCATTGTCGACCCCGATCGCTGGCAGCCCATTCCGTTTACCCGTCCCGACGGTTCGACGTTCACGCCGGGATTTCTCACGCCGCATTGGTATCGCGTCAAGCCGTTTGTTCTGGACAGCTCCGCTCAATTCCGACCTGAGCCGCCCCCCAAGACCACGACCGACGACGCCGAGCTGCGGCGGCAGACGGAGCTGGTACTGAAATACAACGGCAATCTGAGCAACGAGCAGAAGGCGATGGTCGAGTTCATGCGCGATGGGCCGCGGTCGACCGGCCAAAGCGGGCACTGGCTGCGCTTCGCTCAGGACGTCTCGCGGCGCGACAAGCTGACGCTGGACCAAGATGTAAAGCTGTACTTTGTGATTGCGAATGTCGCGTCCGACGCCTTTATTTCCTGCTGGGAGACCAAGCGCTATTACGATTCATCGCGCCCCTGGACGCTGGTGCGCCACTATTACGCAGGGCAGACCTTGACCGGTTGGGCGGGCCCCAAGGGAGGCGTGCGGCAGATGCCGGCCGAACAGTGGCACCCTTACTCGCCTTACGTATTCGTCACACCTCCCTTTCCCGGCTACACCAGTGGTCATGCCACGGTCAGCGGCGCCTGTTCGAAGATGCTCGAGCTGTTCACCGGCACAGATGAATATGGTTTTGTGGAGCGGCGCAAGCATTGCGAGCTGACGGAAGTTTCGGCCGGCGAGGAAATGGAATTGGACCTTCCCACCTGGAGCGCAACCGCCGAAATGGCCGCCCTGTCGCGGGCGCTGGGGGGGTACCACATTCCGATCGACAACGACGTTGGTCTGCGCGTGGGACGGGAAATCGCCGTTTGGAGTTGGCCCAAGTACCAGGCCTATTTCCAGGGAACGGCGACGGTCCGGCCGTAACGCCCGCGTGCCTGGCAGGCGACGAATACGCTGGGAAAACTCCGCCCCTAGCCGACCTAGGCAGGCGCTTTCTATAATCCATCCCTTGCCGCCCGCCCGTTTCGCGGGCCTTTTTTGTTGACGGACGGGGCTGCTGCCTTCGCCGGCCGGGAAATCGGCCGGTCGCCGTCGCCTGGGACCATGACTCACGTTGCCCCCAACGCCGTCGAAACGACCGCCCGGCCCGCGGTCCGCACCTCAGCGGCCAGCGAACTGGTGCTGGTTTTGGACTTCGGTTCGCAATATGCGCAACTCATCGCCCGCCGGGTCCGCGAACAGCAGGTTTACTGCGAGATTGTGCGGCACGACATTACGGCCGAGCGCGTCCGCGAGCTGAACCCCCGAGGACTGATCCTGTCGGGCGGGCCGAGCAGCGTCTACGAGCCCGGCGCCCCGCGGTGCGATCCCGGTCTGTTTCAACTCGGTGTGCCGGTGCTGGGCATCTGTTACGGGATGCAGTTGGCCTGCGAAATCTTGGGGGGCAAGGTGGATAGCGCCCCCGCCCGCGAGTACGGCCGGGCCAGCGTCCGCTTGCAGGCCGAGAACGAGTTGTTCGCCGGCGTGCCCGAGGAAACGCAGGTCTGGATGAGCCACGGCGACCAGGTGCAGCGCGTGTCGGACGATTTTCGTCCGCTGGCCCGCACCCGCACCTGTCCCATTGCCGCGGTGAAGCACTCCCGATTGCCGATCTACGGTTTGCAATTTCATCCCGAGGTGACCCACACGCCTTTGGGGGCGATGGTGCTGGGCAATTTTCTGACCCGCGTGTGTCATTGCACCGGAACGTGGCGCCTGGGCGATTTCGCGCAGCAGACGATCGCCGCGCTGCGACAGCGAATTGGCGCCGCGCGGGTGATCTGCGGACTGTCGGGGGGCGTCGATTCGTCGGTCGTTGCGGCACTTTTGTATCGGGCGATCGGTCCGCAATTGTCGTGCATCCTGGTCGACAACGGCCTGTTGCGAAAAGGCGAGGCGGCCTCGGTCATCCACGAGTTTTCCGACCATTTTCAAACCGACCTGCACGTGGTCCGGGCGGAGGACCGCTTTTTGGGCGCACTGGCCGGCGTGACCGATCCGCAGGAGAAACGCCGTCGGATCGGCCACACGTTTATCGATTGTTTCACCGACGAGGCGGCTCGCATCGAAGGCGCGCAGTACTTGGCCCAGGGGACGCTGTATCCCGACGTGATTGAAAGCGGCGCCGCCAAGGACGGTCCCGCCGCCACGATCAAGCTGCACCATAACGTGGGCGGCCTTCCCGAAGACTTGAAGTTCGAGCTGGTCGAACCGCTCCGCGACCTGTTCAAGGACGAGGTCCGCCGCTTGGGGCTCGAATTGGGGCTGCCCGAAGACATTGTCTGGCGGCACCCATTTCCCGGCCCGGGCCTGGCGGTGCGCTGTTTGGGCGAGGTGACCAAGCCGCGGCTCGACCTGTTGCGCGAAGCGGACGCTGTATTGATTGAGGAGATCAAGTCGGCCGGCTTGTATCGCGAGACGGCCCAAACGTTTGCCGTGCTGTTGCCGATTCGCAGCGTGGGCGTGATGGGCGATGCCCGCACCTACGACGAGACGGTGGTGGTCCGCTCGGTGAATACGGACGACTTTATGACCGCCGATTGGTCCCGGTTGCCCCACGAATTGTTGGCCCGCATCTCGACGCGGATCATCAACGAGGTCAAGGGGATCAATCGCGTGGCCTACGACATCAGTTCCAAGCCCCCCGCCACCATCGAATGGGAATGACCATTTCGCACGGTAGTGCTCTGTTCTTCCTTTCCCTTTGGGCAGATCTCAACAGCGTGGAGAGATCAAAAAAACATCGTTCTTAGCCCCCCGTCAACGACGGGGGGGTTGGATTGTCCGGAACCGTCGTCCATCGCAAGAATCCACTCCCATGCATTTGTAATGTTCGACCGTGCATCAAACCCAAGGGTCATTGACCGGGGGCTAAGAGAATCCAACGGGCCACCGCCGTGATTTGCCTTGCGATCGCATCGGACTGGTTTTTCACGAACGGATAACGAAACGTCCAACGAAGTCGCGGCGCCAGGAAACCATGAATCGCCAATACATTTATCAAGTCACCGACCTCACCAAGAAGCACGGCCAGCGCGAGGTGCTGAAGAACATTTGGCTGGCCTTTTTTCCGGGCGCCAAGATAGGTGTTTTGGGCCGCAACGGCTCGGGCAAGAGCACCCTGCTGCGGATCATGGCCGGCGCCGACCGCGATTTCGACGGCGAAGCCCG
>CAYWTU010000443.1:0-4378 GCA_964461275.1 uncultured Pirellulales bacterium
GGCCACCAGGCAAACCGCCTCGTAAGGATCGCCGCCCCGGCGCGCCGTTCCGTAAGCCACAAGATCAAAGGCGTCCGGCGCTTGCCGGGCTTGGTGTGATCATCGGTGACGACGAGCCTGCTCCCACGACGGAACGACCTGGCGGAAAACGTCGGCGTCCTGTCGGGAGCGGCCCGAACCAGACGCAAGGCAAGCGGCCGCGCCGGCCAGACGATCGCAGAGAGCCCGCTCCCGCCGACGATCGGCCGCCCAAGCGCAAAAAGTTCGCCGCCAACAAGACCACTGGCAGAAGCACCGTCAGGCCGGCCGGCAAGCCAATCGCCGGAAAACCAGCCGTCGGCGGCGGTCAGCTACCGGCCGGCCGCAAGGCAGCCAAAGGCAGGCCCGCTGGAAAAAAGTTCCGCAAGCAGAGTGATGGAGTGAAATCGGTCGGTAAGAAAACCTTTCGCAAGAAGCCCCGCCGAGGCCGTCCAAGCTAGGGCAAGCCACCATGAGTCACGTGCAGCACGAGCCGTGTCTATCCGCTAAAGCCTGGAGCGGCCGAGCGGTGATCCAGGAGAACGCCCGACTGGCCCGCGACACCTTTCGGGTCCGGCTGCATTGCCCGCAGATTGCGCGCGGCATCGTGCCAGGTCAGTTTCTGATGCTGCGGCTTGCCGGCGAAAACGATCCGTTGCTCGGCCGGCCGTTGGCATTGTACGACACGGTCCTCGACGAGCACGGCGAGCCGGTTGGCATCGACGTGGTGTATCTGGTTTTGGGCAAGATGACCAGCCGACTTGCGCGACTGCGTCCCGGACACTGGCTCGACGTGTGGGGGCCCTTGGGCAACGGTTTTGCGCCGCAGTCGGTCGAGCACTTGATCATGGTCGCCGGCGGCATCGGCCAGACGCCGTTTCTGGCCCTGGCGCAAGAGGCCTTGGGGAAACGCCGTTACGGCAGCCCCGAGCGCCGCGCTCCGCACGTCGGCCGCGTCACGTTTTGCTACGGCGTCCGTAGTCGTGAGTATTTGGCGGGCGTGGACGATTTTCTGCGCCTGGGAATCGACGTCAAAATCAGCACGGACGACGGCTCAATGGGCCACCATGGGCTGGTCACGCATCATTTGGAGCGAACCCTCGCAGACCGGCGCGAAGCGTGTCGAGTGGTCTGTTGCGGGCCCGAGCCGATGATGGCGGCCGTGGCCCGGATGGCATCGACCGCCGGCGTCCCCTGCCAGGTGTCGCTGGAGACGCCGATGGCTTGTGGCCTAGGAATTTGCTTTAGCTGCGTTGCTCGAATTCGCGACTCGGACGGGCAGGTCGACTATCGAAGGACCTGCGTTGAAGGACCGGTGTTCGACGCCGCAGCCGTGGAGTTTTAGAGTCCCAAAACAACCTCCTTGCCCCGAGGTGGGCATGTCGTCGCACCGAATTCAGTCCCCTGACGCCGGATGGCTGCCGGGGTTGCTCAGTCGCCGACAGTGGCTCCGCGCCGCCACGGCCGGATTCGGGTCATTGGCGTTTGGGGCGCTGTTGCACGAATCGGCGGCGGCGGACGACCCGTTGGCGCCCCGGCCCCCTCACTTTCCGGCGCGGGCCAAACGAGTGGTGTTCATCTTCCTTAACGGCGGACCGTCGCATCTGGACATGTTCGACTACAAGCCTGCCCTGCAGAAGCTGCATGGCCAGCCGTTGCCGGCCAGCTTCAAGAAGGCGCTCGGCAACCGCGGAGGCGGTCGAGTGTTGGGCACGCCGTTCAAGTTCGCAAAGCACGGGCAAAGCGGATTGGAACTCAGCGACCGCCTGCCGAACCTCGCCAAACTGGCCGACGATTTGTGCCTGATCCGGTCGATGAAGACCGATGCCCCCGATCACCCGCCCGGATTGCTGCTGATGAATTGCGGACATCAGCGCGAGCTGCGGCCGTCGTTCGGGGCTTGGGTGTTGTTCGGCTTGGGGTCGGAAAACCAGAACTTGCCAGGCTTCATAGCGTTGTGTCCCGGCGGCGCGCCGGTCAAGGCGGATGAAAACTGGCAGGCGGCCTTCTTGCCGGGAATTTTTCACGCCACCTACGTGGACACGACCGCCAATCCGCGCCAATACATTCAGGATCTGCGCAACGAACGACTGGCAACCGATGCCCAGCAGAGGCAACTGGATTTCGTCGAGGCGCTGAACGAGGTTCACGGCGTGCGCCGCCCAGGCGACGACCTGTTGGAGACCCGGCTCAAGGCCTTCGCACTGGCGTTTCAAATGCAGACCGAGGCCAGCGACGCGTTCGACCTCTCGCAAGAGCCGGGCCACGTGCGTCAATTGTACGGCGAAACCACGCACGGCAATCAATTGCTGTTGGCCCGACGACTGCTGGAGCGTGGCGTCCGGTTTGTGGAGGTGTTTCATGGCGACGGCACCCCCTGGGACACGCATCTGGAGAACGCTCCGCGTCAGGCCGCCAATTGCCAGGCGCTCGACCAACCGATCGCCGCCCTGATCGCCGACTTGAAAGCACGCGACCTGCTCCGCGACACGTTGGTGATCCTGGGGGGCGAATTCGGGCGAACACCGACCTCCGAGTTGTTGTTCACGGGCGACGGCGCCAATGCGGGCCGAGATCACAATCGGGACGGCTTCTCGATGGTCCTGGCCGGCGGCGGAGTGCGGGCCGGGACCGCCGTCGGGGCCACGGACGAGTTGGGCATTGAAGCGGTCGAAAACCCCGTGCACGTTCACGACTTACACGCCACGGTGCTGCACCTGCTGGGGATCGATCACACCAGGCTGACCTATCCACACGCGGGGCGGGATCTGCGGCTCACCGACGGTTACGGCCGCGTTGTGCCTGAGATTCTCGCCTGAAGCGTCCATTCGTTGACACCCTCAGGATCGCGACCTAGCCTTGAAACTATGGACCCTCGACTGCGACAGGTTTATGACGCCGTGCGGCCGGTCCGCAATCGAACTCATTCCGCCGCTTGCTACGCTCCCTGGGCGGCGATGTATTTTGACCCCCATGGCTTGGTTCAGGCGTGCTGTCTGAACTTGATGCATTCCTTGGGAAACGTGTCGACACAGAGCCTGGTCGACATCTGGCGCAGCCCGAAGGCAGAGGAGTTGCGGCAGGCGATGCGCGACTACGACCTCACCCACGGGTGTCGTCATTGCCTGTGGCACATCGATTCTGGGGCCGCGGAGTCCGTTTATGCCTTGCGCTACGAACCATTCGCCGACGCCTTCGACGGGCACGATTGGCCTCGGATCATGGAGTTTCAAATCTCCAATGTCTGCAACTTGGAGTGCCTGCAATGCCGGGGAGAATGGTCGTCGCTGGTGCGCAAGAACCGCGAGCGGTTGCCGCCGCTGGCGAAGGTTTACGGCGAGCGGTTTTTTTCTGAGCTGCGGCCCTTCCTGCCGCACTTAGTCGAGGCCCATTTCTTGGGTGGCGAACCGTTCTTGGCGCCGGAGACGCTGCGAATCTGGGAGATGATGATCGAGGACGGCCTGTCGACCGCCTGTTATGCCACGACGAACGGCACAATCTTCGACCATCGCGTGGAGCGCATACTCGAGAAGCTGCCGGTAGGCATTATCCTGTCGCTCGACGGATGCACGCGCGAGACCTACGAGACGATTCGCCGCAACGCCAATTTCGACCACGTTATGGAGAATCTCGAGCGGTTCCGCCGCGTCACGCGCGAGCGCGGCACGACATTCCACCTGACGCATTGCCTGATGCGGCAGAATTGGCGAGAGTTCGGCGACTTCCTGCTGCTGGGAGATCGGTGTGATTGTGACGTTTACGTCAACATCGTGCTCGAACCGCCTGAAGCGAGCCTGTATCGGCTTCCCCGGCGCGAGTTGCAGGACATCGTCAGCGCCATGGAAGCGCAGTCGGCGGGCATCGAGGCGCGGTTGACGCGAAACCGTCCCGTGTGGCGCCGGGAGCTGGCCCGCTTGAGGGCGGCGCTCCTCGACACGACCAACGTTCACCTTAGTTATATTTCGTCCGATCTGCTGCGCGGCCTCGAACCGAGCCACCTTACGCTTGCCGGCGACGCGTCTGCCTTGCAAGGTCAGGGTCTAAGCGAACTAAAACGTGGCGTGGGCGCCGACCGGGTTGAGGGGTTGGTGTGCGACCTGAACGATGTTGTGCTGGACCTGGCGGATGGGGGCGCCGAGTTTCTCGGCTGCCGTCGCGAGGCGGTTCTAGGTCGGCGCATCGCCGACGTTCGCCACCACCTGCCCCGTGCGGGTAATGCTCTCGACGGTCGCGTTCGTCGGCATCATCCTTTGGAATAACTGGGTCGTGGCGGAGACGGGTCTCAACTATTCGGTGCCTGCTGTCGCACTGGCGTCCCTGGGCGCCATCGGCGCTCACATTCCCATGTTCAGCCGAGAAG
>CAYWTU010000444.1:0-4367 GCA_964461275.1 uncultured Pirellulales bacterium
TCCGGCGCACGGCGGGCCCAGCAAAATCGGCGATCGCGACACCCAGCGACACCCGCTGGCCGCCGATTTTCCAACAGACCAGATCACTTGAACGTGACCCTAAACACGTGGTGTCGCGACACCCGTAAGCACCCATTTTCGGGCGCAAGTAGGGCCTTTCTCGCAGTCAGGTGATCACGCGAAAAGGCCCTGTTTTCTCGATGTTTTGTTGATTTTCTGGGCAGGCTCAACAGCGCCCCTTTTTGTCTTAGGAAACCGCCGCTCTATCCGCTGAGCTACAGGCGCAAGTTTTATCAATTTGCAATCCGTCGACGAGTTGCGACTCTTTCTTGTAGACGGCAGAACGGGTTAAAAACTGGTTCGAAGACCTATTACGACGCCTGCTTGAGTCGCGCAGCCAAACTTTGGCAAATACTACCAGGCCGACTGAGCCGCCGAAAGACTTCCGGGCCAGGCCGAAAACGAGTGCGCCGCGAAAGGTCGTGAGTATTCAACGGGGAAGAACCCCGCCCTGCAACTGTCGTTGCAACCGGTCGCAATTGATCCGCCGCGCGAACCAAAAAAACTCATCGAAGTCCTCGATGCAATGGATGGCGTTAGGCGATCGTACGAACGACCTCGTCGGTGCGCTGAATTCAACGGAAGTTTTTGGCCCGCTGTCAGGTTGATTGGCGGCCCCGTAGCCGGGCACGCCCCGATAATGGAATTGCGAGTGCCGCCCCTGCTGTTTTTGGGAAAGGCCGCCGCCGTGAAGCGAAAAGCATCCTCGCCGAACGTTCGCTAATCACGGAGGACGGGGCTGTATGGTTTCGCCGTGATATTGGCGATGGCGTGTCTGCAAACGGACACGGCACGAAACACGGAAAGCCCTAGCAGTGGCGGCGCGTGACCGCCGACAGACCTCCCGCGAAGGTCTGGCCGACGGCCCAGCCTGCGCTGTTTCGCTAGTTTCACAACGAACGCGACGACCCTCCTCCGTGCGTAGTACGTTACGTGCAGTGCCGACAGTTCAGCCCGCCGGCGCCCGCACAGAGTGCAAGTGGCGTCCTGCGCAAGCCAGCCTCATAGTCCAACAAACGACCTGGTCAATTCGCCGAGAACAAGGGGAGTTCGAGGGCGGTTTCAGGTTGTTTGACGGCTTGACGGCCTCTTAGTCTCAGTTCGCCTTGTCCGTGAAAAACGGCCGGTGGTACACTCCCCAGCCCCGCGGAACGTCTGGCCATGACGGTGACCGTGTACGGGCGCGTCGTCGCAGTGCGTCCACGCGCCGCTGGGGAGGACAGGGAGGTCCGGCTTGCCGCGTCAATCGTCGATTCGCCAGAAGCTGCTCGTAGGACTGACCTTGTTGGTGGTCATCGTCTTTGGGCTGTCGTGGAGCGGCTTTCACGGCATCTACGCCTATCGCAGCCTGGTCAAGAATCTGTCGCGTCGGCTAGGCGAGTTGCCGCTGGCGAGTCAGTTGGCCCAAGACATGAGCGACCTGCGGGCGAGCCTGCCCGGCATCGACTTGGAGCCGGCGGATGAGTCGGCGGTGGCGGAAACCACGGAACTGGCGCATGTCCACGAGGAATTTCGCGAGCAGTTGCAGCAGGTTGAGGATTCGCTATCCGCGTATCGGCAGCACCTCTCCGACAATCAGCTTGACGGCACAGCCATCAACGACAATTCGCGAGAGCGCGAGGCAGTGGCCAAACTGCAAGCGGCGCTGGCCGGCGTGCGCGGAGTGGACCAAGATGTCGACTGGCTATTGGATCGCGCGCAAAGGAGCCGCGTGGACGCCGAGCTGGCCATGATGCAACGGTTGGCGGGGGCCTTGCCCCGTTCGTTGCACCAAGATTTTCAAGCTTTTTACGAAGACGCCCGCGTGCAATACCGCACGTTGATCGCGCTCGGCTGGTCGACGCTGTTGGGGACGCTGCTCCTGTTGGGGCTGCTGGTGCTGTTGTTCTACCGCTGGATATTCGCCCCGCTGCGGGTGCTGATCACAGGTTCGCGGCACGTGGCGGCGGGCATGTTCAACTATCACATTCGCCTCGACACCAAGGACGAAATGGCCGAACTGGCCGAGGCAATGAACGCCATGACCGGACGGTTCCGTGACATTCGCGACGATCTCGATAGGCAGGTGCAATTGCGGACCAAAGAAGTGGTTCGCAGCGAACGGCTAGCCAGCGTCGGGTTCCTGGCGGCGGGCGTGGCGCACGAAATCAACAATCCTTTGGCGTCCATCGCCTTGTGCGCTGAATCGTTGGAGGGCCGCCTGCGCGACGTGGTCAACGCGGGCAACCCCGAACACGCAGTGGTGCTCCGCTACCTGCAGATGATTCAAGACGAAGCGTTCCGCTGCAAGGAGATCACCGAGAAGCTACTCGACTTTTCCCGCATGGGCAACCTTCGCCGTCAGGCCACCGATTTGCGGCGGCTGGTGACTGACGTGGTGGAAATGATCGGACACTTGGGCAAGTACCAAGATCGCCGCGTCGAACTCTTGGATGGTCCGGCCGTGGTGGCCTGGGCCAACCCGCAAGAGATCAAGCAGGTGGTGCTGAACATCGTGGCCAACGGGTTGGACAGCCTGGAGCCGGGGGGCGCGGTGATCATCGAGCTGGCCGAGCGCGGCGCCCAGGCTGAGATGCGGTTTCGCGACAATGGCTGCGGGATGACCGCCGAGACGCTGGAGCATTTGTTCGAACCATTCTTCACCACGCGTCGCAACGGCCAGGGGACCGGCCTGGGCCTATCGATCACCTACCGCATCGTCGCCGACCACGGCGGACAAATCACGGCCCACAGCGCTGGGCCCGGGCAGGGCGCGGAATTTCGCGTCGTCTTGCCCGTTCGCGAAACTATCGAGGAGCACAACCATCGCCACCAAGCCGCATAATCGCCTGAAGATTCTGTTCGCAGACGACGAAGCCTCTTTGCAGCAGCTCATGAGCCTGGAGCTGCCGCGGATGGGGCACGAAGTGACCGTCTGTCCAGACGGCAAGACGGCGGTCGCCGCCCTGGAGCGCAACCGCTACGACTGCGTGCTCGTCGACTTGGACATGCCTGGCATGTCGGGCATCGAGGTGATTGCACAGGCGAAAGCCCGTTGCGCCGACACGGAGGCGATCGTGCTGACCGGCAAGTCGTCGTTGGAGACGGCAGTCGCGGCGCTGCGGCACGGCGCCTTCGACTACCTGACCAAACCGTGCAAGCTGGTTGAATTGGAGGCGATTCTGGGCCGCGTAGCGGAAAAACGCGAGCTGACCAACAAATACCGCGCGCTGAAAGTGCAGATCGAGCGCATTCACGGAAAGAACGCCCTGGTGGGCGGCAGCGACGCCATGCAGCGCGTTCGCCAGTTGATCTCGAAGGTGGCGCCCAAGGACTCGACCGTATTGATCTTGGGCGAGACCGGCACCGGCAAGGAACTTGCCGCCCGGGCAATCCACGACCAAAGCCTGCGATCGGAGATGCCGTTCGTGCCGATCAACTGCGGCGCCTTGCCGGAGAGCCTGATTGAAAGCGAGTTGTTCGGCCATCGCAAGGGGGCGTTTACCGGCGCCTCCGAACAACGCGTCGGCCTGTTCGAGGTGGCCAACGGCGGGACGCTGTTCTTGGACGAAATTGGCGAGCTGCCCAAGGCCATGCAGGCCAAGCTGCTGCGGTTTCTGGAAAGTGGCGAGATTCGTCGGGTGGGGGACAACGAGGCGTTTTCGGTCGATGTCCGCGTGGTCTGCGCCACCAACCGCGATCTCGAAGAAATGGTCCACGCCGGCGAGTTCCGCGAGGACTTGTTGTTTCGCATCAACACCTTCGAGATTCGCCTGCCGGCGCTGCGCGAGCGTCCAGGGGATATTACCGAACTGGCGAACCACCTATTGGCGCGGCTGCGCCCCGGCGTCCGGCTCGGCGACGAGTTGTTCACCGACGCCGCTCGCCAGGCCCTCGCGCGTCACGCCTGGCCCGGCAACGTTCGCGAGTTGGCCAACGTCATCGAACACGCGGCAATTCTGTGCGACCAGGGGCCGATTTCCGTCGAGCACCTGCCGCAACGGTTTGAATCGCGCCGGCTCAAAGGGCCACACTTCCGCCTTTCCGGTTCGCCCAACCTACGCGACGTGGAGCAAGAGGTCATTCGCCAGGTGCTGGACCGCTACGAGGGCAACAAGGCTCGAGCGGCCGAAGCGATGGGGATCAGCATCAAGACGCTGTACAACAAGCTCAACCAGGCCGCGGCGGCCGACGAGGAGTAGGTTCTTCGGGGGGAGGGGCTGGCGAGCTAGGGTGTGTTGAGCGGCGCGGGCTGCGTGATTGTTTCGCACCTCATTCGCCGCGAAACGCACCGCGAGCCACTTTCGCAAGCATCCTGGCCAGTAGCA
>CAYWTU010000445.1:0-4362 GCA_964461275.1 uncultured Pirellulales bacterium
GGTGGTCGATTCGCGCTGCGCTCCGACATGCTGCTGTACGGGGCTTTGCCAGGGAGTCAACCAACTTCGCTATCTGCGGCTGGTCGGCGAGGAACTAGTGGAGGTCGGCTGCGAACAGTTTTTCGCGGCCATGGACCCCTCGTTGCCGACTACGCTCTATGTTCACGGCAACGGGCTCGACCCAGATAAGGCGCTTAAGGCGGGGCTGCGCATTCGGGACGATATCGGTCGAAATACGGGGTCTCACCGATTTGTGCTCTGGTCTTGGCCGGCCGAAGGAGAAGACGGCCTAGGCATAATAGGAAACCTACGCATGAAGTTGGAACGCTGCCATGGCCAAGGGTATTACATGGCCTGGGTCGTCGATCGCCTGCATCCAGATGTGCGGCTTAGTCTGGCCGGACACAGTTATGGATGTCGCGTGGTCTGTTCGGCATTGCAGTGCCTGGCGGCCAGCGGCGTCGCGGGCTGTTCGTTGGAGCCACGCCAATACTGTGGCTGCCGCCGAATGCAAGCGGCCTTGGTTGCCGCGGCCATGGACAATGACTCGCTGCTGCCCGGCCAACAATATGGATTGGCCGTGACTCAGGTGAATCGCATTTTAGTCGCCATCAATCCCAAGGACCGCGTGTTGGCGATGTATCCCTTGGTTTCACCTTCCGGGAGCGACGCGTTGGGGGCGACCGGGATTCCCCAGCCCGGCGTCATTCCTTCGCAGCGTGCCAAGGTTCAAACCATCGTCACCACGGCGTTTGTCTTTAAGTCGCACCGCTTCTTGCGGTATACGAATTCACGACGAATGGTCGCCGAGCTGCGCCCGTATTTTTTTGACATGCGTTAGACCCGTAGGCTAGGCGCTCCCGCTGCCGCCTTACCCCCAAGTCGCCTGCCAAATTCGGCCCTGGTCGACGGCGCAACAAGTCAGAAAAATCGAGCTCGGTTCGGCAGCCTCCTGCGGACCTTGATACACCGCCAGGCAATCGTACGCACAGGGAGCGGACCTTGCGCGACTATCGGCCGAGCAACTTAACGCCGAGTTTCTTGGCCGCCTTCCGAAGCGGCTCATCGAGCGTTGCCAGCGGCTGAACTTCCGGATCGGCGGCCTAGTACCGCAACACTCGGCGGATCTGCCAGATGCCGATGACCGTTAGAATGACGTTGCCCAGCCACACGGAGTACGGCGGCAGCACGCCTTCCTTCGCGCCGTCGACCCCCAGGGCCATGAGCGGGTAATAGACGAGCAGGATCGGCAGAAATACGATGAAGAAGCTCGACAGAAAGTCGGCGTTGCGCAGCCGAACCGCCACCGGCGCCCCGACCAACGCGAAGCACAAACAGCTAAACCCGTTCGCCCAGCGGCGGAATGGCTCGGTGCGCAGACGGCAAAGGTGGTTGTAGCGGTCCTGGAGAATCTTGAGTTGGCCGGGCCAATTGCCGCCGGCCATGGAGGTCAGGTCTCCTTCGGCCGTCTGAAACGCCGCCCTCAGCGCCAGCTCGTACTTCAGTTCCGCCACCTCGCGCTTTTCGTCGCCGAGCGTCTGGCGAATCTTGGCCAACGGCATCAAAGCAGGAATCGCCGTGCGCACGTTGCCTTTGCTGGCGTCTTCCAGGCTGATCGTGCGCTCGTAGGTGTCGGCGAACGTGACCGAGGCCTGACCCTGCACGTCGAGCGTGCCGTTGCGACAGGAAATGGTCAGCGTACCGGCCTTGGCGTCGGCGGTCAGCTCCGCCTCTTCCACCTGCAGCGTCACCGCCGGGTTGTCGCCGCGGGCCTCGAACGTGAACACGGGCTGAATCAATTTTCGCCCCTCGACACCCTTGACGATGATCGAGAACTGTTTGCTGGTGTACGACCGCTGCGAGCGCAACATGCTGTAGGCGATTTCCTCGACCGATTCAAGCACCACCCGCTGCACGCCGGTTTGGCCCCAGGACACGGCCAAGTCGTTGATCCACACGGCGCCCAGGCTCAAAGCGCAGGCCAAGACGTACACCGGCCACAGAAAGATCATCGGGCTGATGCCCAACGACTTGCTGGCCGTTATTTCGTTCGAGCTCGACATGCGGCCGAAGACCATGCTGGCCGCGAACAATACCGTGCCGGGCAAGGTGAACCGCAGCGAATCGGGCACCAGGTACGGCAACAGCCGCACGACTTGTGCCGGACCGAGGCCCTGGGCATTCGCTTCCCGGACCACGCCGAACAGCATGATCACGCCGGTCAGCGCCGTGAGCGATACGACGAAGACTTTGATGAACTCCAGCAGCACGTACCGGGTCAGCAACCGCATGTCAGCCGGGAAGTTCGTGAAGCGAATTTGGATGGAATTTGGAGCAGTGCCGAACCACGCGGAACTAGGGCAAATTCAGCCATCGCGGCCAGTCGGGCTGCATCCGCGCGATCTGCGCCAGTTGGCATAAGACGGGCACCCAGGCCCAGCGCAGGGCCCTGGCCGCCTCGCACGCCAACCCTCGCGTCGATACTTCAATGAGCGCCGACGATTGGTGCAAAGCTGGCCGCGGAATGAACCGCGGCACGCGACGGCAATACGACACGTACGGCTCACCCAGGTTCTGCCGCAACCGCAACTCTTCGTTGGGCAGAGTGGCCGAAAGATACGCCGCGGCCGCCAACATAAGCCCTACGCCAAAGGTCAAGCTTTGTACGAAAAAAGCAATCGAAAGCGCGATCAGAAACGTGCCAAAATAGAGCGGATTGCGACAGATGGAGTACGGCCCCTGGTCGATCACCGCATGCCCTTTCTTGCCGCCGATATACAACGTGGCCCAAAACCGCATTCCGGCGCCGGCCAGAAACAACAGCCAACCCAGCGAGACGCAGATTCCGGCTGCCCACGAATGGGGAGCCAACAGCGGCGGCGAGACCAGCGCTCCCGTCACGATCGGCGCGAGAACGACCATGCCAATCAGCGCTCGGGCGCGATTGGCCCAGGTCTTGGGCGCTCGGGTCGTCGCCTTGGCCTGTGGCAACGGGGCAGTAAGAATTCTGGCTGGATGAAGATCGGTAGCCACGGTGTCTCGTGCGAAGGGTACAGGACGGGCGCATCGGCCTCGCCCAAAAAGGGAACCTAGACAAGGCGGGACACTATCGGCCGAAACCCGGGGGGTCAACCGCAAGTCGTTTGCCGTCTGGTGTTTTAGGGCTCGGACAGCAGCCATTTGCCCATCGGGCTCTACCCGTCATCCCCAGCTTGACTAAAATTCCCGAAGTCCCGTCCAAGCTCATGCGAAACCTGCGGCGTGGCTTATGAACGAACGCCCCCACCTTGAACTCGAAGGGCCGGTCCTGGCCACGTTGGTGGCGCCCTTTCCACCCTGGCTTACGGTTAAGGACCCTACGCGATTCGACCGAGAGCGGCTGTACAGCGTCCCCGTGCAATTCAGCTTGGGCGCCGTCTTGGTGTTCACCACAGGCATGGCGTTATTCTTCGCGACGACGCGGGCGCTGGACGCGCAGCCGTGGTTGGACGTGCTTGTGGCGCCGTTGATCTTCATCGTGGGGGCCGCGCAATGGTTCTGCAATCGAGTGGGGTATGGCGCCCAGGTTCGCATAGCATCGGCAGCCGCCGGGGCAGTTTGGTTCTTTCTGCTGACCGTCATATTTTACCTCGTCGCAGGCAATCCGCTGGCCGCGCTGGTCGGCTCGCCGTTTGCCGCGATTCCCGGACTTGGCGCCGGGTATCTGGCGGGGGGACTCGTGGCGGGTATTTTTCTCACGGGAGACTTGATCGACCATCAACTAATGCGACGCTTTCGCACCGCAACAGCAACGGCCAATGCAGCTTTGGACAATCATGCCCCCTGGGACAACCAACTGTGAACCGTTAGGCTAACGCCTCTCCGCCAACTTCAAGAATTAGGAATGACCGAGATAACTTCCTCATTTGCTCACCTCTCCCTTCGGGAGAGGCCGGGTGAGGGGAATTCAATCTGCGGAAGTTATTTTTCGGTCATTCCATACCGCCATTCTTCGCTTTATGCCGCCGAGTTGTTATGTCCGCATCGCCCGTTAGCCTGGCCGCCGTCGAGGCGTCATTGAAACAGTTCGCCGATCCCGAGACTGGGCGCGACATCGTCACCGTGCAGCAGGTCCGCGACGTGAAATTAGACGGCCCGCGGCTGTCGCTGACGTTGGCCCTTTCCACCTTCTCGGCCCCGCTCTGGAAAGAAACGCGGGCCAACCTGATCGAGCAGCTCCGTCGCGACCTGCCGGCGCTTGTCGACGTGTCGGTCGAGCTGGCGGTTCACCAGCGTGTGCCGGAGCCGATTGGCGAAATGGGGTTGCGCGCCAAGGGCGTGATTGCCGTCGGATCGGGCAAGGGGGGCGTCGGCAAAAGCACC
>CAYWTU010000446.1:0-4359 GCA_964461275.1 uncultured Pirellulales bacterium
TGGCACCCTCGATTACGGGCGCCCTCCAAGTGTTCTTGTCGGCCGCCGCCACCGTGTTCTTGATGCCGTCGACCGCCTCGCGCAGGTCGCCCAGCACGGCCGGCAATTCCTGCAAGCTGGACTTCAGCGCGTCGCGCAGTTCGGGGTCGTCAAAGAACTCCTGAAAGTTCTGGGCCGACTGGCGAATCGTGTCGAGCGACGGCTCGGCCTTGATCACCACACGGCTGAATGGCTCTTGGTTGGCGTTGACCAAGTCGGCCAGCTCGCGCGACAGCCGGCCCACCTCTTCGCTGGTTCGGGCCACCGACTCGATCGCCTCGGAAAGCCCCCCTTCCAAGTTTGTGATCGCGTCCAGAGGGCTCGATTGAACATAGCCCTGCATCACGTCGCCTTCCTGCACCAGGTCGTCGGGCGCGGGCTTCGCGGCGCCGCGGGTAAATTCCAGGTTGGCGGCGCCCAACAGCGAGGTGCTGATCCGGCACTGTTCGGTGCGGTAGAGCTTGACGTCGCCATCGATGCGAGCGGTGACCAAGATCGTGCCGTCGTCGTCGAAATCGACGCGGCGCACCCGGCCGATCAGTTTCCCGCTCTTGCGAACCGGGCTGTCTTGGGCGATGCCGGGCGCGTCTTCGAACCGGATCAGCACGTTGTACGACCCGATGCGAAAATTCGGCAAACCGCCGAATAGCGCCATCAAAATGCCCGTGATGAACAAGGCCGCAAGAACGGTGACACCCACCCGGAATTGAACAATGCGGTCGTCCATGGCCGGTTATCCCCCACGCTCGCGCAGTTCCATCAGGCGCTCGCCCGCCTCGCCGTTGATGAACTGCGTCACTCGGGGATCCACCGCCTCGTCCAACAGGTCGGGCGAACCGTCGTACAAAATCTGCGGCTCACCGTTGGTCAACCGCGAGAGAGGGTAAAGCATGATCACGCGGTCGGCCACCTTGCGGGCGGTGTGCATGTCGTGCGTCACCACCACGCTGGTCACCGGATAGCGCTGACGCGTTCGCAGGATGAGCTCGTTGATCACGTCGCTCATGATCGGGTCCAGGCCCGTCGTCGGTTCGTCGTACAGAATTATTTCCGGCGACATCGCCAGCGCCCGGGCCAAACCTACGCGCTTCCGCATTCCGCCTGAGAGCTCGGCCGGTTTTTTGGTCAGCACCGTTTCGGGCAGCCCCACCTCGGCCAGTCGGGCCAGGATGATCTGGCGAATCTCGTCCTCATTCTTGCGGGTGTGTTCCCGCAACGGAAAGGCGACGTTCTGGGCGATCGTCATGCTGTCGAACAGCGCCGCTCCCTGAAACACAAAGCCATAGCGAATCCGCTGACGAGTCAACTCTCTGTCGCCCAATTGCGACAAGTCGCGGCCGTCGAACAGCACCTTTCCCGCCGTCGGCCGCACCAGGCCAATCATCAACTTCATCATCACCGTCTTGCCGCAGCCGCTTTCGCCAATCACCGCCAGCGTCTGCCCGCGGGGAATCTCCAGCGAAATGTCGCGCAGCACCGACTGTTTGCCGAACCGGACGCTGAGGTCGCGCAGCTCGACCAGCGGCCGCGAATCGGCATCGTCGTGCAACACTTCGTTCAGATCTTGTCGGCGACGTGAAGCCATGTCGAATTTCTACCACGACCGAATCATTCGGCGGATTACAGCAGCCGGCCCGCTTCCGGCCAAAGACTGCGGTGGATCATGTCCAGCGTGATGCCCAGGGCCAGATCGAGAAGCAATATGATGACAAACGAGAGAACAAACGCCCCCGTGGCCGCCTTGCCGACGCCTTCGGCCCCCGGATCGCAATTGAACCCGCGGTAACAACTCATGAGCGCGATGGCGGCGCCGAAGAACAGGCTCTTGAACACGCCGCTGAACAGGTCGAACAAGCCCACGTATTGCTGCGAGTTCGTCCAATAATAGTAGTAGTCAATGTCCAGAACCTCGATGCTGTACAGCGCCGCCCCGACCACACCCATAAAGTCGGCCATGATGGTCAACGTGGGAATCAGCACCAGGCAGCCCAGGAATCGGGGGACCACCAAATAGTGAATCGGGTTGCTCCCCATGCTCGACAATGCGTCGATCTGTTCCGTCACGCGCATCGTCCCTAGCTCCGCCGCCATGGCGCTCCCTACGCGACCGGCCAACATGGTGGCCGCCAAGACCGGTCCCAGCTCGCGGACCAGCGACATATTGATCACCGCTCCCAGGCGACTTTCCAAGTTCAGCATGCGAAACTGGGAATAGCTCTGCACCGCCAGCACCATGCCAATGAACGTGCCGGTCAGCGCCACCACGGGAAGGCTGAGCACGCCAATCTGATAAAAGTTGGGCAGTAGGGTGTCGCGGCGCGGCAGGCGAGTGAACAGCCAGACCAATGTCCGCACGCAAAACAGCGACACATCGCCTAGGGCCGTCACCCACGCAATCACGCGGTCACCCAGGTCGGCAATCCAGTTTTCGATCGCTCCCAGCAGGGACCAACGGGTGGCCGAAGGTAGATTGGCGGTTGGCATGTTTCGCTCCGTAACCGTTAGGCCCGAATTTAGTTGGGAGGTTTGGGCGTTCCGGGGCGACCCCTTGGCCGGCGGCGCACCGTGCGCGCAGGCCAACGTGTGTTCCGTAGTTCGACGGCGGGCCCCTTGCCGCTTGAGCCAAGTTTGCGGGTAAGTCAATTCGGGAAGGCCCCAAAAGCCGGGCGAAAGCAGACGACTTGGCAAGCCTACGGTTGGAATCGGCAAAGGGGCGAATCAGCCGTTTCCTAAGACCCCCAATTCGACTACTTTAATGTGGCCGCCCGTGCCCTCGGTCGTAAATCGTCTCCTTCGCAACGTTGCGCACCGCATGACGACCCCGCCTGTCGCCGCCCCCGCCGGACCCCAAACCAACATGCAGCCCTGGTATGCTCCCCGCATCTGGTTGGGCTGCAACTTGCGCGGTTGGCTGAGCCTGATGGCCCGGAACCGGTTCGACGTCGACTTGCCGCATCTGCACATTCTGGGTGCCCAGCTGTTTTACTCCCTGGCCAACGCCGGGATAGCAGGCGTGCAAAGCGCCGTCTACGGTCGGTCGATTCGCCGCTCGCGCATCGAGCGCCCGCCGCTGTTCGTGCTGGGACATTGGCGGACTGGCACGACTCTGCTGCACGAACTTCTGATCTTAGACTCTCGGCACAGTTACCCCACCACCTATCAGTGCCTAAGTCCGAACCACTTTTTGATCTCCCAGTGGCTGTTCACTCGACTGTTTGGCTTCGTAGTGCCCGACAAGCGGCCCATGGACAATATGGCGCTGGGGTTCGATAAGCCACAGGAAGAAGAGTTCGCCTTCAGCAATTTGGGCATGCGGACGCCGTATCTGATGATCGCGTTTCCCAACCGCGGGCCGCAAGACATTGAGTATCTGGACCTGGAAAACGTCCCGCAGCCGGCTCGCGAGAAGTGGAAGCGGCAGTTCTATTGGTTTTTGCAGGCCCTCAACTACGCGGCGCCGGACAAGCGGCTGGTGCTCAAGTCGCCGCCGCACACGGCCCGGATCAAGTTGCTGTTGGAATTGTTTCCCGACGCCCAGTTCGTCCACATCGTCCGCGACCCGTACACCGTGTTTGCCAGCACGGTGCATCTATGGAAGTCGCTGTTCGTGACTCATGGATTGCAAACTCCCAAGTTCATGGGCCTGGAGGAATATGTCTTGTCCACGCTCGAACGGATGTATCGCCGCTACGAGGCCGACCGGGCCTTGATTCCCCAGGGCAACCTCTGCGAAATCAAATACGAACGGTTGGTGGCCGACCCGCAGGCGGAATTGGGCCGCGTGTACCAGGAGCTGTCCTTGGGTGGGTTCGACGCTGTGCGCTCGCGGCTAGAAGCCCAATTGCCCGAGATCAAGTCGTACAAGACCAACCGTTACCAACTCGCGCCCAAGCAGCAAGACCTGGTCCGCCGACGCTGGGATTTCTTCTTCGACCGTTATGGGTACGATGCGTAGAGAATCCAACGCGTTGCCCCACTGCTGCGCCGCCGTTACAATTCCGCGGAATCACCGGCGCCGCGTCGGGCGCCCCCTGCGATTCGGGTAAGGAAGTCCGTTGTCCACCAACAAACCGCGCAGCCTGGCCGAGGTCCTGCAAGAGTTCAGCCATCACCGGCAACTCATGCGCGATGAATTGCAAAAGGTCATCATCGGCCAGGACGACGTGATCGAGCAGATCTTCGCCGCCATTTTCACCCGCGGCCACGTGCTGTTGGTCGGCGTGCCGGGACTGGCAAAAACGTTGATCGTCACCACGCTGTCCCGGATTTTGGACATCCAGTTCAAGCGGATCCAGTTCACGCCCGACCTGATGCCTTCGG
>CAYWTU010000447.1:0-4329 GCA_964461275.1 uncultured Pirellulales bacterium
TATGTGCAACAGGGTGGCGGAGTGGCGATGTTCTGCGGCGAGCTGACCGACGCGGCGTTCACAACCGGGCAGTTGTATCGAGACGGCCAGGGTCTGTTTCCGGCGCCGCTTGTCGGCCGACGCGAGCTGCTCATCGACCGTTTGGAAACTCCGCCCGACGTCGAGCCCACCGATCACCCCATCTTCCGCGTGCTGCTAGGCCAGCGTAACAGCTTCTTAAACAGCGTGGCAATTGCGTCTTATTACGGCGTGGCCGAGGGTTGGCCGTCGGCCGAGCAAACAGATCGGCAGGTGATCGCCCGGCTGCGCAATGGAGCTCCGCTGGCCATCGAGCGGCGATTGGGGCCCGGCACCGTGGTGGCGGTGCTCACGACCGCGGCTCCGGTGTGGAACAACTGGGCCCGTAACCCCAGCTACGTGGTGGCGATGCTCGAGCTGGCGTCGCACTTGGGCGGCGGCCGACCGCGGATCGAGTCGCAGCCGGTGGGCGAGCCGTTGAAACTGACCTTGGACCCGGCTGTATATTTGTCGCGAGTAGGCGTGCGGCTGCCGGCGGATAACGAGCGGTCGTCGGCCGCCGCGGATTCTACGGTCGACGCCGCCGTCACGGCGCAAGAGCTGGTTGCCCAGTGGAACGAGACCGACCGGCCGGGCGTCTATCGCTGGGAGTTGTCCAAACACGACGGCAGCGCCGAAACGCGCCTCGCGGCCCGCAACGTAACCGCCGACGAAGGGGATACGCGCATCGCCCAAAGCTCCGAGTTGGCGGCGGCGTTGGAAGGTCTCGAATTCGACGAACGTCCGGCCCGCGGCCTGCAATACGCCGTGGGCGGCCTGGGGGGGGCGAACCTGAGCCGCTGGCTGCTAGGCGCGCTGGTGGCGCTGTTGGCAGTCGAGCAGCTTCTGGCCTGGTCGGCCAGTTACCATCCGTCGCCGGGTCGGCAAGGAGTCGGCCGATGAACCCCACCATGTCCAGCGCCGCAGAGGGCGTCGCCCACAACACGTTTGAATGGGGCCGCATTCAAGCGCCGACCGATTGGTTGATGCCAGGGATGTGCCTTGCGGCGTTGGTGTTGTGGTCGTGGTGGATCTATCGCCGCGACGCCGCGCAGTTGCCGCGAGCCGCGGGCTGGGGGCTGGGGGCGCTGCGGACGGCTACGCTGGTGGGATTGGCCGCGGTGTTTCTTGAGCCGCAATGGCGCGTCGAACGCGAGGTGGTCCGCCAGTCGCAGGTCGTGCTCTTGGTCGACGGCAGCTTGAGTATGGGGCTTCGAGACGGCCACGACACGGCGGCCGGGAATACAACCGCCAGCCGTGCCGAGCAGGTTGTCGCGGCGCTCACCGAAAGCGAATTCCTGACCAAGCTCAGCGCGCGGCACGACGTAATCGTGGTTCGCTTTGACGAGACGACGGCCACCGTCGCCACATTGCCCCAGCGCGCCGAACAGCCGGCCGCGGCGGGGACCGCTACGGCAAACGAATCGGCTGGCGCGGCGATTGAGCCGGTCGATTGGGCGACGGCGCTTGAGCCGCGGGGAGCGGAAACTCGGCTGGGACAGGCCTTGCGGCAGACGCTCGACGAGCGCAAGTCCGAACCGCTGTCGGCCGTGGTCGTCATTGGCGACGGCAATCAGAATGCCGGAGTCGGCACGGCGCCCGCGATTCAGTTGGCCAAAGACGGGCGGACGCCGTTGTACGCGGTGGGAATCGGCAGCGACCAGCGGCCTCGCAACATTCGCGTGGCGCAACTGGTTGGCCCGGCGCGCGCGTATCCCGGCGACACGTACACCGTGACGGGCTATGTGCAAGCCGACGGTTTGTTGGGGCAACAGGCGATCGTCGAGTTGCGTTCCCGCCCGGCCGAAGGCGACGCCGGCGCGGCGGGTGAGATCGAGGCCTCGCAACCGCTGTCGCTAGGGGCCGACGGCGAATTGATTCCGGTGCGATTCGACCTGGCGCCGCGGGAACCCGGCACACGCACGTTGACGCTCCGCGTCGTCCCCGCCGCGCCGGATCAAAATCCCAGCGACGACCAACAGCAGATCGACGTCGAGGTGGTGGACCGCAAGACACGTGTGCTGTTGGTGTCCGGAGGGCCGAGCCGCGAGTATCAATTCCTCCGCAATCTGTTGTTTCGCGATAAAGACGTGTGGTTGGACGTGTGGCTGCAATCGGGCCCAGGGACGATCTCGCAGGAGGCGCACGAGATCCTGAGCGAGTTTCCCGGCGACGGTGAAAAGCTGGCGGTTTATGACTGCATCGTGGCGCTCGACCCGGATTGGACCCGCGTCGACGAACCCGCACTCACAGCGCTCGAGCATTGGGTGGCCGACGAGGCTGGCGGTCTGGTGGTTGTGGCCGGCCCGGTCCATACGAATCGATGGGCGTTCGACGCGGCGGCGGAGACGCTGCGGTCGCTGTATCCGGTTGAGTTTGGGCGGCCCTGGTCGCTTCCAAGCGACGACGCTCCGCCGGCCGAGCAGGCCACGCCGCTGGCGTGGACTCGCGATGGGATGCAGGCCGACTTCCTTTGGTTAGGCGACAATCCCGCCGACAGCCAACGGGCCTGGGCGCAATTTGCAGGCGTGTACGGCGTGTACCCGGTGCAAGGCGCCAAGCCCGGCGCGACGGTGTACGCCGAGGCGCCCGATCCCAGCGGCGCAGGGCCGGTGGTTTATTGGGCCGGCCAGTTCTACGGTTCGGGGCGGGTGTTCTATGGCGGCAGCGGAGAGATGTGGCGGCTGCGGCGCGTGGAGGACGCCTACTTCGAACAATGGTACACCAAGCTGGTGCGCCACGTTTCGCAGGGGCGCTGGCTGCGCGGCGCCAGCCGCGGCATGCTGCTGGTCGAGCGCGAGCGGTACCTGATAGGTCAACCCGTGCAGGTCCAGGCGCTGCTCAAAGACGCGCAGCAGCGGCCGCTTGCCGCGGAGCAGGCGCCGCTGATCGTGATCGCGCCCGACGGCGACGTGGAAAACACCGCGCTGGCCGCCGACACGAACCGACCGGGTGAATTTCGCGGGCAGTTTACACCGCGTCGCGAAGGGACCTATCGATTGCAACTCGACGTGCCCGAGAGCGACGGCGAGCGCCTGGTTCGCCGCGTGCAAGTCGAATTGCCCGACCTGGAGCGTCAGTCGCCGCAGCGCAACGATCAGGCGCTGGCCGAGTTGGCTCGCGAGACGGGCGGATCGTATTACATTGGGCTTCCAGCGGCGCTAGGCATCGGAGCCGCTGCGCCCTTGGCCGAGAAACTAGCCGACCGGACGCAACGCGTCCTGCTGACCGGCACGCCGATCCCGCTGTGGGACAACGCCTACGTGATGCTCGCGCTGTGTGGTCTGCTGGCGCTGGAGTGGCTTGTGCGGCGGCTGCTGAAGCTGGCGTGAGTCCGTAGCGTTGTTCATTACGATCTGACACAAAACATGGCCAGACTTTTCCTAACGGACGACGAGCCACAAGCCACAACCATTTGATGACCGTCCTCTTGGAACAACCCGAACTGCCTCCGGCGCGAAACGCCGTCCCGGATGCCGTGCGCCCGGCGTCCGGCGCTGCGCTGGGCCCCCACGCCCGCGCGGCAATCGACGGTCTACGGCGACGGATTCGCCGCTACGTTATTGTCGAGGGCCTGGCGGCGACCGTTGCGGCTTTGGTGCTCGTCGGCATGGTGGCGTTGCTGGTCGACCGCTACGCGGAGTTGTCGCGCGAGGCCCGGTTGGCCTGGACCGAAGCGCTGGCCGCGGTCGGCGGTGGAATGCTGGGTTGGCGGCTGTTTCGCCGGGTGGCGGCGCCGCTGTCCGATCAGGCCTTGGCCGCACGGTTGGAGAAACAGTTTCCCCAGCTTCGCGACAGTTTGTCGTCGGCGGTTTTTTTCACGTCAGACGTGGCTGCCGCCGGCGAGCGCTCGCCGAAACTGGTCGCCCAAGCGACCGCCTTGGCCGAACGGCGCGCGGCCGAACTCGATCTTGCCGATGCGTTCAACCCCTGGCCGCGGACGGCGGCCGTCGGCCTGGCAGCGGCGCTGCTGGTGGCTGTGGCGGCATTCGGTTTGATGAGGCCCGACCTGCTGGGCGCTTGGGCGCAGCGCCAGTTTCTACTTCGCGCAACACCGTGGCCGCGCGACACGCGCCTATCGATCGACGGCTTCGCCAGCGGCGCCGCCAAGGTCGCGCGTGGCGACGATCTAACGGTCGTGGTTCGCGCCGCGACGGCCGGCGTCGTCCCCGAGCGCGTGCACCTTTCCTACCGCACGGCCCCAGGGCTGCGCGGACGGGCGATCATGGTTCGCGACGGTCGTGCCGACCTTTCGCGCGACGCCGAGCAACG
>CAYWTU010000448.1:0-4326 GCA_964461275.1 uncultured Pirellulales bacterium
GGGGACGTAGGTCCCCTGTTTTGTCGGTTTGTCGGTTTGTCGCCGCTAGAACCAGAAACAGCGCGCTAACGCCCACCGCTCGCCGATTGAATTCGCGCTAACCCGATGGCGGCGCCCGAACCGTTTCACTTCTTGCCTTTCTTCCGCCCGGTGGGTCGTTGGGCGGGGCCCTTGGCGGGCTTGGACTGGGCGGGTTTCTTCCCCGTTCGCTTCGGCGTCGGAACACTAGCCGGTTTGCCGCGGGCCACCAGGCGGAAGTCCAGCGACCGCCGCTCAACGTCGACGTGGGCGACCGCCACGCGAACCATGTCTCCCAGGCGAAATGCGTTGCCCGCCCGGCGACCTGATAGCGAATGTGTGGTGCGATCGAAGTGATAGTAATCGTCGGTCAGCGAACTGACGTGCACCAATCCGTCCGCCGGCAGCGCCAGCCCCTGCACAAACAGGCCGAACGGCTCGACCCCCGTGATCACGCCGTCCAATTCCTCCCCGATGCGCTGGCTCAAGAAGTCGAGCAGCTTGACCCGCGTCAGTTCGCGCTCGGCGGCATCGGCTCGTTGTTCGCGCTCCGAACAGTGCTGCCCCAGGGCAGTCAGCGCCTTGAGGTCGCGCTGCGGCTTCTTTTTGTGGAGCAGCACATCGATCAGGCGGTGAATGGTCAGGTCGGGGTAGCGGCGAATGGGCGAAGTAAAGTGACAGTAACAATCGCTGGCCAAGGCATAGTGCCCTTCCTCGCGAGGACTGTATACGGCCCGCTGTAAACTTCGCAACAGGGCGTAGTTCACCGCCTGCTCCTCAGGCTTGCCGTGAACCTGCGCCAAGAGTTTCTGCATCTCGAAGCGGCTCTCCAGGCTGCCGGTGGCCAGGCCCAACTCGGCCACGAATTCCGTCAACTGCTTCAATTTGCGCGGATCGGGGTTGCCGTGCACCCGGCGAAGGAATGGATACTCGGCCTGATGCAGCCGCAGCGCCACCGCCTCGTTGGCGGCCAGCATGAACTCCTCAATGATCTGGTGGCTGACGGTATTTTCCACGCGATGGGCGCCGCTCACCCGGCCGTCGCGGTCCAGGTCCACCTTCACCTCGGCCAGCGACAACTCCAGCGACCCGCGACGATGCCGCCGCTGCCGCAAGATCATGGCCAGCTCGTGCATCCGGGCCAGCAAGGCGTGCACCGCCGGTTCGAGTTTTTTCTTCCAGGCCGCCGGATCGGCCAGGTACTCGTCCACTTCTTCATAGGTGAACCGCCGGGCGCTCTTGATGGCGCCGCTGGCCAGGTCGGTGGCCACGTGCGCCCCGTCGGCCGTGAACTCGATGGTGGCGGTTTTGGTGTAGCGCACGCGGTGCGGCTGCAAGCTAGCCAGGCCGTTGGAAATCAGCTCGGGAAGCATCGGCACGACGCGGTCCGGCAGGTACACGCTAGTGGCTCGATTCTTGGCCTCGCGGTCCAGCGGCGAGTCGAGCTCGACGAAATGCGAAACATCGGCGATGTGGACGCCCAATTGCCAATGGCCGTTGCTCAGCCGCACGAGCGAAATCGCATCGTCGAAATCGCGGGCGTCGACGGGGTCGATGGTGATCACCGTGTCGCGCGTGTAATCGACGCGGCCTGGGGGAATTTCCTCGCGGAACCGATCGACCTGCCGGCGGGCCTCCTCTTGGGCGTCTTCGGCGAACTGATCGGGCAGGTTGAACTCGCGGAGGATCGACAGCGTGTCGACTCCCGGCGCGCTGCGCGCCCCAAGCACTTCGACGATCACGCCTTCGCCGTCGTGGGCGTGCGAGGGGAAGCGGACCATCTCGATGACGACCTTGTCGTCAACTTGTGCGTTCTTGGCGCCGGGATCGCCGACGGCGACCGGTTGGGCGAACACCTTGCCGTCCACCTGCACAAAGGCGGCCCCGGCCGTTTCAAAGTAGACGCCGACGAACTGATTGGTCTGCCGCTGGACGACCTTGACGATCGCCCCTTCGCGGAGATTGCGCATCCCACGTTTACCCGACAGCCGCACTTGCACAACGTCGCCGGTGGCGGCGTCGCTGGCTTTGTTCTGCGGAATGTAAATGTCCTCGCCCATCTCACGGTCGGTCGAGGCCCCCTCGGGCCGCACAAAGCCGAAGCCGCGGTCTGTCCGGCGAAAGACTCCTTGCAGATGTTTGTCGTCACGCGTGGCCGGTTTGTTGGGGGCGCCGACGAGCTTGACCTGATGCGACGGGCCCCACTCGAGCACACCGCGCTTGATAAGTCGCTTGACGGTGCGGCGGACCAACTCGCGGGCGTCTTCGGGAAGCTTGAGCTTTTTGACCAGTCCGCGCGGCTTGGTCGGCTTGTAGCCCGGTTGGGCAACCAGTTCCAGAATGACCTGTTCCAGGCCGTCGTCCTGGGGCGCGCCGGTCGTTTCCAAGTTTTCTTTCATCACGCGATTGTCGCACGACACGCCGTGCGACGAAAGGGCCGGCGATCGACCGCATGTGAGGACGCACGAGAGTTGCCCACGGTCCCACGTCGCCCATGCGAGGCAACGGCCCGACGGGAGTTAGCGGGCCGTGGTCGGGTTGTTGGGCGGCCTCTTATTGCTTCGTGCCGCGCAAGTATCCTGCGCTGGAGGCAAAATACTTGCGACGGCGCTGTGTGCGGGCCTCATGCTGTTCGGACTGCTGTGCCTGAAGATCGGCCACGTTGGCCTGGCAGCAGCGGCAGCCCAGCGTGTCCAGGTGGAAGCGGAAATAATCGGCCGCCGGGGCGGGCAATACGCCCAAGAGAAAGCTGCCCCACTGATCGCGCGTGGGGCAGGTGAGGCGGGCCTGGCGCCAGATTTCACCTAAGCTGTGTACGCCGGCGTCGCGGCGCGAATGGATCAGCCCCGCCCGCCGCGCCAGCGACGGGTCTTGGCGAAGGCGCTGCTCGATGGCGGCCATTTGCTCGGCCGGCAACGCCTCGTCCAAGTACGCTTCCAGGTCGGCGGGGGAGATGTCGTTCATGGTCTACCTATCGGCTGTCTGGCCGCATGCCGCGACTACCGCTCCTCGGCCGCCAGTTCCGGAAATACGTCTTCGGGCAGGCCCGCCTTGCGAATCGCGGCGCGCAGCTTTGCCAGGAAGTCGAACTTATGGTTGGCCACCGTTTGCTCCGTCAGTCCCAGTTGCAACGCGACGTCTTTGTTCGACAGCCCGCGCACGAACAGCATTTCAGCGACCTTGATCTTCTCCCAGTCGTCGCGGCTGCGCCAGCGAGAAAGAATTTCCTCCAAGGCCGCGGTGAGAGCCTGCCCCTCAAGGTGTCGCCGTTCGCCGCTGCGGTACAGGCTGCTGGCGACGCGGGCCTTACCCGGGACGTCCCAACTGCTCGCCTCGTCGCGCGGCGAAGCCAACGGAATGGTCGGCCGCCGGCCTTCGCGGCGGAGGTGGTCGGTTAGCTTGTGAGCACAAATGGAAAACAGCCAACTTTCCAGCGGCCGGCCGCCGTCGTAATTGGGCAGGCTGGTTAGAAACCCGACGAACGCCTCCTGAACCACGTCCTCACTGGCCGCGCGCCGCCGCAACCGAGTTTCGACAAACGCCAAGAGCCGGCCTTCAAACCGGTCGATCAACTCGTTCCAGGCATCTTCTTCGCCGCGCCGAATGCGCTGAATCAGAAGCTGATCGTAGCTGGGTGGCGCGGAGGACATGCAGAAAGCTCAACGTACGGGCCGCATGTCGAGTGATTCTAGACGCTCGGGCGCGACTTGGGGAGATTCGTTCGTCGCGTTCAATTGTTGGCGATCATCACGTCTGGAACATCCGCTGGCCTACAAACCCAACTGCCCCTGCCAGGCCAGGGCGGCCAACGCCGCGGCGCCGGCCACCACCGCCCCGGCCGCGACGGTCAGTCGTCTGGTGTAGTAGCCCCGCGTGGCGGTGTCGAGCTTCAGGTAGCCGAGCAGCGTGGCCAAGAGCGCCGCTAAGAGCCCTCCACCGGCGCCAACCTTGACCAACCGCTCTTCCACTTGCGTCTGACGGTATTGTTCGCGCAGCATCGCGCGTGCCCGGTCGTCAAACGCCAAGAGCAGGTGCACCTGATACATCGACCCAAACGACGTCTGCACCGGTTCCTTGTAGTATTCGCGAAACACGTCGTGTGCCAGCAACAACTCGTAGGGAACCCGTTGTGTTTCCAGCGGCAAATTCGTGAACGCCTCGAAGTATTCGGCCGACATCGCGCGGGCCAAGCGGATTTTCTCGCGGTCGCATTCCGGCTCGGTGTAGGGCCCATCGCCGGCGACCAGGTAAAACACCCCTTGCGCCGAGGCCCGCTTGTTGTCCAGCCACTCGGGCCGCTCGCTGCGC
>CAYWTU010000449.1:0-4316 GCA_964461275.1 uncultured Pirellulales bacterium
ACACGCAAGGTGCTGGCCAAAAGCCATCCCACGGGCTTCGATCCGGTGCGGGGCTACAATCGTAAGGAGCGCAGCTTGAGCGATCCCCGCGTCCGCGAGGGGATCAAGGAGATCGCCCAAATGGACGGAGCGATCATCGTCTCAGCCGACGGCGTGGTCGAAGCGGCGGCACGATACATCGACGCCCCTGCCAGCGGCATCACGCTCTCCAAGGGGCTGGGCGCCCGACATTGGGCCGCCGCGGCCATCAGTCGCGCCACCAGCGCGGTGGCGGTGGCGGTGAGCGAATCGACCGGCACGGCCCGCATTTTTCGCAACGGCGAGGTGATCCTGCGGATCGAACCTTTCCGACGACCGATGAAGTGGCGCGACTTCGTCTACGAGCCGCCGGCCGAGTAGAAATACGCCGTCCTTGCCGACGCTAGCCGCTTGGTTTTCGCCACGGCTCGTCGGCGACGCGGGCTTGAGCGTTGGCTGCGCGGGCCATCACAAACAAGAGATCGCCCAAACGATTGAGGTATACGATCAGTCCCGGCGCCACGCCTTCTCCACCGAATGAAGCGATGACCGCGGTGCGCTGCTCGTCGGGCGAAGATTCTTCGGACGTCACTGAAACGCCCATAGCCGCGGCCGCTTGCATTGGATCGCGCGGCAAGTTGGCCAGCGACACCAGCCGTCGTTCCGCCCGGCGGCACACGGTTCGAGCGAGGTGCAAATGGGTCGCCGCCGGCGCACCGGCGGGAAGTATGAATTGACTCAGCGGCGCCAGCCCCGCTTCCAGCACGTCGATGGTTTTTTCCAGGCGCTCGATGGGCGTTTGCACGCCCCACCGCGTACCGTTACGGTCGGGATCGGGCGAGGCCAGTTCCGCCCCCAGTGCGAACAGATCGTGCTGAATCTGGGTCAGATGCCCTTCGAGCTCGGTCCCGGCGCTGTGCGTGCGGCAGACTCCCACGACGGAGTTGAGTTCGTCAACCGTGCCGTAGGCCTCGATCCGCAGGTCGTCTTTAGGTACCCGAGGCCCTCCGAAGAGTCCGGTGTGCCCCGCGTCGCCGGTTTTCGTGTAGATCTTCATCGTCATAACGACCTATCCTGTTGACCACAAACAAGTTGGGGAGCTGGCCCGGCCCCGTGGTGTCGAGCCAGGCACAGCGCTTGTATAATGGTCGACGCGTTGCCGGCCCGCGACAAGGGGTCGCCCAGCGCAAGGGGTTGTGGGCCGTCGCAGGCGGCCGATGCTTTATCGGGAGCGCCGTGTGAGTGCCTGGTGGAAGTGGTTGAGCCTTCGGGCTGTTTGTGTGGGGGCTGTATTGGCGGCAAGACCGTCGGCGGCCGACCAACCGCCGCACCAGTCGGCCATCGAGTTGCGGTTTCTTGCGAATGTCCGGCAACTGACGTCCGCGGCTGAATTCGTTCGCGCCGGCGAGGGTTATTTTTCACCCGACGGTCGACAGATCGTCTTTCAGGCGGTTCCCAAGGACTACCCCTTTTACCAGATTTATACCCGGCCGCTCATCGTGGACCCTAGCGCCGGCCGTTCGCGTCTGATCAGCACCGGTCGCGGCCGCACCACGTGCAGCTATTTTTCTCCCGACGGACGACGGATTCTGTTCGCCTCCAGCCATCTGGACCCCAACCTGCCCCAGACCGAGGAAGTCGAGCGTAAGAAACAGGCCGACGATGCCGCGGCCGGCAAACGCCGTCGATACGAATGGGTATTCGACGAGCACACCGATTTGTTTGAAACCGATGTGGCCGGTGGACCGTTGCGACGACTGACCGATGCACCGGGCTATGACGCCGAGGGGGCATATTCCCCCGACGGATCGCAGATTGTGTTTTGCAGCACCCGCGATGGCGACCCCGATTTGTACATCATGGCGGCCGACGGGACCGGCCTGCGACAACTGACGAATTCGCCAGGCTACGACGGTGGCCCGTTCTTTTCGCCCGATGGTCAATGGGTGGTCTTCCGTACCGACCGCAAGCAGACTGATTTTCTACAGATTCACGCGATTCGATCGGACGGCAGCGTCGATGTGACGCTGACCGACAACGTGGGAGTGAATTGGGCGCCGTACTGGCATCCCACGCGGCCTTACATCATCTGGACCGGCGCCGATCATTCCGATCTGCAGGCCAGGCCGAATTATGACCTATGGCTGTTGAAATACGAGGTCGTCGACGGCAAATTGCGGCCCGGCTCGCCCGAGCGCGCCACCGACCACCCGACGGCCGACGTGCTGCCGGTCTTTTCGCCGGATGGGAAACACCTGATGTGGACCTCCAATCGCGGCGAGGACGGATCGAGCCAACTGTGGTACGCGGAATTCCGGCTGCCTGAAGAATTGACCTTCGAGGACCGGCCGATTCCAGTCGAGCGACGGGAGGTGCTGCAACAACAACAAGAGCAGCAGCCCCGGCGGTCGCGCCCCGGGTTGGTGCGCCGGTTACGGCCCAACGGCGGTTTGATTCCACGGGCGCTGCGCTTGCTCAAGCCCGTAACGCCCCCGTAATCGCTTGCCAAAGCCCATTGTCGAACTGTGCCCATTGTCGAACAGTGCCCAGTGTCCGATCGACTGGAGACGCGATGCCGATTCGTAGTTTTCTGATAATCATGTGCCTGTGCCTGGCGCTGAGCCCAAGCCAGACCCTTGCCGACGAGGCGCCGTACGCCCGGGCCACGCAAGACGAGCGGGCGATTACGATCGAGACCGATAAGCTCTCGGCGGTGATCGCGAAGAATCACCCCAAGCAATGGATGACGGGTATCGAGAAACACTCGTTCGTGGACAAATCGACCGGGTTTCATGAGGTTGGCGACGGGTTGATGGTGGTCGACTGGCTGATGGAGGCCGGCAGCGACGAAGCGTATCGCGATCAGCTTAAGGAACTCGATCGATACGGGTTTAACAACCTCAGCCATGGCAGCAGCCACCGCAAGCGGGTTGTCGAGGGGCCCCAATTGTGCCCGTTCATGAAACCGGTGCAGCCGGAAATCATCCACGGCCGCGATTTCGTGGCCGTCCGCACCACGTATCACTACGAATACGGCGCCCCAGGCCGCCAAGCCGGTTCGAAGTGGACGCAATTGGTGGTGTTTCCCCAAGGCGTGCGCTATTTCCTGCTCATGGACCGCATCGACACTGTGAACGATTCCGAAGAGATGTTTCTCCGCAACGACACGCCGGGGTGCGTCCGACACGAGCAGGGGGACACCTTCAGCGAGATGTATCTCAGCTACCTCAGCGGGCCCAAGGGATTGCGAATTCCGGCCAGCGAGTTCTTCACGCCGTTTCCCCCGGATTTGAAGTTCGGCTATCGGCGCGATACGCACCGCGTGCCCGAACACTTCATTCGCGCCTATCGGCTTCGCGACAAGGCCAGCGGCAACGACGGGCCGTGGCTGGCCGGACTGACCCTCGAACCGTCGATCGTGTACGAGGCATGGTGCAGCCAGCGGCCCGGCAACATCATCGTGATGATCGAAGAGGTGTACGGCAAACCGATCAAGGCCGGGCAGTCGTTCAGCGCGGCGCACATCGTGGGCTACTTCGACACGATCGAAGAAATGCACGCGCTGTACGATCTTCATCGCGGACACACGGCGCTGGAAGCGGACACCGGCGGCTGGAAGCTCTTGCCGTAGGCGAACGTGCAACTTGGATGACGAAAGCAGCCTACGATGGCCAGTTCGGTTGAGCCGCCGCGAAACTGGACGATCGCGGTGTTGGCGCTGGCCTTGGTCTGGCCGACGATGTACACCTGGCTGTACTTCGTAGCGCTCGCGGGACATCCGGCCATGCGCGTGGCCTACGGCGTCGGCAAGGCGATCCAATTCGCGCTGCCTGTGGCGTGGCTGGTCTGGGTGGAGAAACAACGCCCCGCATGGCCGCGCCCGACTCGTCGTGGCTTGTGGGGCGGAGGACTGTTTGGTGTGGGCGTGTTTGTCGCGGCCTGGGGACTGTATCGCGGCGTGTTGCGCGGATCGAGCTTGTTTGCCGACGCGCCCGCTCAGATTTCTGGCAAACTGACCGACGCCGGTTTCGCCACGCCAACGTCGTTTTTGGTCTTGGCGGTGTTCTACTGCCTGGTCCATTCCGGGGCGGAAGAGTATTACTGGCGCTGGTTCACATTCGGCCGCTTGCGGCGCATCGTGCCATGGTGGGCCGCCCTGCTGGTTTCGAGCTTGGGGTTTATGGCCCATCACGTGCTGGTGGTGGGGACGTTCGTGCGAGCCTGGCCCGCGGCCCTGGCGTTTTCGGCGGCCATTGCGGTCGGCGAGGGGCGGCAGGAAGCGGTCCCAGGCGCCCTCG
>CAYWTU010000450.1:0-4312 GCA_964461275.1 uncultured Pirellulales bacterium
AGCGTGGCGTGGAACCAATGGTTGATCCCCTCGCCGACGTGTATCGCCACCGCGTGACCGGCTTGTGTTGTGTCCCAGATATCCTTGGCCAGGCGTTCGATGAGCGACGTATCGGCCCCGGTGATCTGCCCCACGGTGGCCAAATCGTAATCTTTCAGGTGCACCTGATAGGCGTCGCACAGCGTGAGCACTTCGACTTGTGTGCCGTCGGTCAGCTTGACCGTGCCGCTGTACGACAGCGAGGGCGTCAGGCCGTCGGCCTCCATCTGCGGGCCGAGTTGGTCGCGGGTGATGGACCGAACTTTTTGTTGCTTGTCATCAAAGATACAGTAATCGCCGCCGATTTTTTCGTACTGTTCGTCGGTCAGGTGCTGTACGCTGTACGACGGGCCGTCTTTCTTCAGGCCAGGCTGATGGTCGGCAAACAGGTCGCGGGCCCGCAGCCGTTGCAAGTTGTCCTTGCGGACCAAGAGCGGCATGTCGGTGTAGCCGCGGACGAAGTCGGCGTGATACCACCGGTTGTCGATCATCACCTTGGCGATGCCCAAGAACAGGGCCGTGTCGGTGCAGCCCGGCCGGACCTGGATCCAGTAATCGGCCTTGGTGGCGGGGGGCGAGTATTCGGGCGTGATGACCACGATCCGCCCGCCGCGTTCCATGATTTCGATGAACCAGTGCGAGTCGGGCATCTTGTTCTCGACCAGGTTCTTGCCGCACTGGATATGCAGCTTGGCGTGGCGCATGTCGTTGAAATCGCAGTCAGCCGTTTGCAGGCCGTGGACGAAGGGATGCCCTGGGGCCTGGTCGCCGTGCCAGGTGTAGTTCGACCACAGCCTTCCACCGAGCGCCGCCTTTGGCTCGACGCCGCGCACGATCTGGTCGGCGATCGCCAGCATGTTCGACCAGCGGTACAGGCCGTACTTGCCGATGACGCCCAATAACCCCATGCCGCCGCGGAGCTTGCAGGTCCGCGTACCGGCGCCGTGACAGGCGTCGATCATTTCGGGCTCGTACCCGTCCTTGTTCAACCGCGCCGTACCCTCGTCGCCGCTGTAGGTCTTGGAAATGGCCATCACAGCTCTGGCGTGATAGCGGTACATTTCCTCCCAGCTCACCTTGACGAAAGTGTCGGTTCCGCGGGAATTGAATTTGTACTTGTCGCGCAGGGCCGGATCGTCCGACAGCGCGGGGAACCCGTCGTCGGCCCACTGTTTCCAACCCTTGCGCACCAACGGCGAACGAAGCCGGTACGGCCCGTACAGCCGTCGCTGTTGCGTAAAGCCCTTGGAACAACCGCGCGGGTTCCAGTGCACGGTGTCGGTATTGCCGTAGATGTCCTTGCAGATGCCCCCTTCGTAAGCCTGTTCCGAACGGATGACCACGCCGTTGCGCAAGAACGCCCGCATTCGGCAATTGTGCGTATCGTTGGGTGCACAGACCCAGGTGAACGAGCTGTCGACTTTGTATTGATCGCGATACAGTTTCTCCCACTCGCGGTCGGGATAGACGCCCAGTGGATTGGAGACGCTCACCGGCTCTAGCGCCCACAGCCGCGGCGAAAAGACGCCGGCTCCACCCATCGCGGCCATCGCCGCCTGAAGGAATTCGCGCCGTTGCATGATGGATGCTCCTAGTGCATGCCGGCGTGGTGCTCGCCCTCGCCGGTCAGCTCGAAGGCTATTTCAAAGTCAAATCGTTCCACAAGGTGACCAGTTTCTGTCCTGCCCGATCGCGGGCGGCGCCGTCCCAAATCGCCACGGCGGCGCTGTATTTCTTTCCGGACACAAGCGGCGTGCCGTGGTGGGCGCCGGGGTCAAGCGGGCGGGTAAGTTGCACCTTCCAGCAGCCGTCTCGCCAGGCGGCCTGTGCCGCGACCACCTGCGAGGCCGCCTGACGAAACGTTAGGCTGCCGAAGCCCGCAGCCGCCAGGCTTGCGGCCGAATGGTCGCGCTGGGCCAGCGGATTGCCCGCCGCCCGGGCCGCCACGAAATCAGGCATCGCCTTGTCCGGGAACAACTCGCGATAAATGGCCGTATCAAACGGGTACTCATCCGACTGCCAGCGCTCCGCGCCGTCGTTCTGTGTGCCGGCCCGCCATTGCCACACGTCAACCGTTGTGCCGTGGGCCCCCATGCCCAGAAACGGCTCGCGCTCGCCTTGATAGAGCTGCACGGCCGCCATGTCCTCGAATTCGTCGGGCCGCACGGCAGCGTCATTGTGTGTTTCGTCGTTCCACACCAATCGCAGCGACACGGTCTTGCCGTCGTGGACTGCCTGAACCGTCAACTTGCGGTCCGGCTCGTCGCGCCACCACAGCGGCGTCGTCTGCACGGGCACGGCGGCCACGTCGGCCCAGGCCGAGTCTTCCGGCCCGGCCGGCAGCGCACCGGCTCGCGCCACGGCGAGACTCGCCCGCCGCAACACGACCGCCTGGCGGGTTGCCTCGTCCGACAGTGACAATACGAAGTGGACCATGTCGATCACTTCGTTTTGAGACAACTGCTGGCTGGACGGCATCGGCGACCCCGGCATCCCCAACCACAGGCGGCGGAAAATCGACGCCGGATCGTGGTTTCCCTTGTAGATCCCCAGCGTGAGATCGCGCGGCCGGGTGGGGATGCCCTCGTTGTCGATCATTTGCTGCTGGCCATCGCCCTTGCCAGCGGCGCCGTGGCACGACACGCACCCCTTGGCGACGTACAATTCCTTGCCGCGGGCGATGGATTCAGGTGTGGCCGCGGTAATCTCCGGAATGGCGAGCGCTTCGCCAGGAGTCGTCAGGCGGGCGACATTCTCCGCCAGTTCCTCTTCGCTTAACTCCAGCTCTTCTTCGGCCGCTATCATCAACTCCACGTCGCGCGCCCCATCGCGGCGAAACTCCAACACCCGATCGGCCAGCCGTTCTCGATCCTCGGCCGAAAGATGCGCCCAAGAGATCATGGCCGACCCCGGCATGCCGCGGTTCAGCGTGTCCAATACATCCTGCTTGGTCGGCACGAGATTGACCGCGCTCACCAAGCGGAACTGCCCCCTGCGGAGGTTCCGCGGCTTGGGATACAGGTACTTGGCGGCTGGCCCGGCCCCGTCTCCCTTTTCACCGTGACAGGCTGCGCAGTGCTGGCCGTAGAGGGCCGCGCCATGCTCGGACGCCACAGCGACCGTTGCTGGCTCTGTTTGCGCCGCTGACCCTTGCTCGACCGCAGGAGGAGCTTCTTGCTTCGCGGCTGAAGATGAACTTACTTGGCTCGACGGTCCGCAGCCATTCAGTGACGCTGTGCCCGCCAGCCCAACCAGCCACCACAAAACCAACGCTAATCCTGGGTGTCGAGGGCTCCTGGCCATGGCACGCTCCCTTCGCATCGACCGGGGGGGCAGGTTTTTCTGTCGCCCCAATGGCGTCAGCGAAAAGCGTGCCAATGGCGGTATGTCGCAACGTTCGTGAAAAACGTCACACAATTGGATAGAGACATCCAATTTTGTCACACCTTGGGTGTGCGAGATCGCGCAGCGGCGCGCCGAACTGCGGCGCGTCGTCGCGCATCAAGCGACGCGATTCGGGCACATTCCGTCGCACCGTGCGCAGCAGCAACTTGTTGCGATCATTTGACTTGAGTGACCTGGCGACGAGGCAATATGGCCGATTGCGCTGGTGGCCGATCGATCCGGCATCGGTCCATGGCACACCAGATGAATGAGCATGAGTTCATTCGATCCCATTTGGTCAACGTCGTTCCGGGAAGGAATCAGCCATGAAAGCCACAGCGGTGCTTGTCGAAGAGCATGTCATCATTGAACGCGCGCTGGACGGGGCCGAGACGGCCGTTGCCCGGTTGCGGGTGGGCCAGGATATTCCCGACGGCTACGCGGCCTGGGTGATCGACTTCATCTGTCAGTTTGCAGACGGCTGTCACCACCACAAGGAAGAAGGCGTCTTATTTCCGCTCCTTGAGGCCCGCGGCGTGCCCAAGCAAGGCGGCCCAATCGGCTGCATGTTGCACGAGCACGAACTGGGGCGGGACTTGGTCCGCCGAATGAAGGGCGCCAGTCAGGCGACGCCCTTCGACAAGGCGCGGTTCGCCGACGCGCTCGAGGAATACGCCGCCCTATTAAGGCAGCACATCTTCAAGGAAAACAACGTGCTGTTCCTGATGGCCGAGCGGGTGCTCACGCCGGCCGACGACGAGCAGGCGATCGAGCGATACCGCCAGATCGAACCGCAAGGCAGCGCCGCCAAGTGCCACCACAAGTACGCGGCCGAGGTAGCCGAGTGGGGCCGAAAGCTAGGCGTCGCGACACCGGCCGTGGCCGCTCG
>CAYWTU010000451.1:0-4309 GCA_964461275.1 uncultured Pirellulales bacterium
TTTGCCTGTGGGATGGCCATGTACGGGTTGTCCGACCTAGAGCTGTTTGCGCGCCGCACAATCGCGTTGTATCGCGACACAGCGACGCGCGTGGGCGATCCCCGAACTCCAGAAGGGATCGAGTTGTTGCGCCGCCAGTCGCCCCTGCACTCGGCCGAGCGCGTGACAAGCCCCCTGCTCGTTACGCACGGCAGCAAGGACTCCAAGGCCCCCATTCAGCACTCCAACCTCTTCGTAGAGGAGCTCCGAAAACACGACAAGGATGTGACCTATCTCGTCTACCCCAGCGAAGGTCACGACTATGTTCAACCGGAAAGCTGGGTCTCCTTCTGGGCGGTCGCAGAGCAGTTTCTGCACAAGCACTTGGGCGGCCGCTTGGAACCAATAACCGACGACTTCGAGGGGGCGAATCTGCAAGTTCATGCCGGATGGAAACTCATTCCCGAGCTGGCGCCGTACGCCAAAACTAGTTCGCAAGAGTCTTGACGATAGGACTAGCCTGAACGCACGCAGAAGTGGTCGAAAAGCGGAGGACGCAGCCGTGTGAGGCCTTGGAGCTGCGGCAAGGTTGGACGCCTTTACACTACCATCCGATACGCTTCGATGGCTCGGACGATCATCTCCGGCTCGGGCTGCGTGCGGATGGAGATGTAGCCCACAATCGCGCCATTCTCATAGCACGGGAAGACGTTCGCTTTGACCCAATAGCGACGCCCGCTTTTCGAGCGATTGCAGACGTATCCCTGCCAGAGCTTGCCCGCCTTGATTACGTTCCACAGGTCGGCAAACGCCGTCTTGGGCATGTCCGGATGGCGGATCACGTTGTGCGGACGGCCGACCAGTTCGCCCGGCTGATATTGGGCGATTTCGTAGAACCGGTTGTTGGCAAACGTGATGACCCCCTTGGCGTCAGTGGCCGATATCAAGATGTCGTGCGGTTGCAGCCGGTACTCATCTTCGGTGCGGCTGAACCGCTCGGGCGCGCGGAAGCTGCTGGCGGCGACCACCGGCGTCAGCCGCAACAGCGGGTTGGTCGCCTCGCAGGCCCCGCTAGAAATCCGCATCAGGTCCAACAGCCGCGTAAAGGTCTTGCCGATGGTCGTGATCTCGCGAACTTCGTTCTCGACCACGGTGGACGAGCCGTCGAGCCGGTGGAACATCTCCAGCGACCGCCCGAGCTGTTCGCCAAAGCTGGCCGTCTCGACGCGGATGCTTGCGGCGCTGTCGCGAGCCAGTTCCACCGCGGTCATCGACTGCCTCATGTTGGCCACCGACTGCTCGACGCTCGTGGAGAGCGCTCCCACGGCGTGAACGATTCGGTCCAGCGTTTCGCGGATTTCTTGATTGGCGGTTTTGGTGGTCGTGGCCAGGTCCTTCACCTCGCCGGCCACGACGGCAAAACCGCGGCCGGATTCGCCCGCACGGGCCGCTTCGATCCGAGCGTTAAGGGCCAACACGTTCGTCTGGTCGGCGATATCGTTGACGGTTTCCAACAGGCGGTCGATGGTGGAGAAGTGCCCCTTGAGCACCGACATCCGCTGGCTGACCTGATCCAGCTCCCTGGAGCTAAGCTGCGACTGGCGCAAGACTTGATCCACGCATCCGTCGATCCGTTCGGCGTTGGCCTGCACCGTCTGCAAGCTGGCGAAGGCAACCTGGAAATCGGCAATGCTCTGGTGAATCGCTTGAAGTTGGCCGCCGATGGTTTGGCTTGCGGAGGCGGCCACGCACGACAACTCCTCGCCCGCGGCGCGAATGAGGACTCCGCGCAGCGCCTCTTCGTTGAACTCCACCAGTTCGGTTCCGACGGACGCCTTGGCAGGCTTGGCGGCTGGCAGGGGAGGGGCAGCTTGCAAGTTAGACACAGCGTTGTTCCTGATTCAAGAGTACGGCCTGGTTTGCGGACACAGGCCTTGAGAGCGATGGGCTGGAATCGGACTTCTGACAGTATCGCTGATTAACTGATAGCACCCGGCAACGCAGCAGGGATATTGCGTTCCTGCGCATCACTTGGCAAGGACGTCATCCGTGCGAACTCGCACGCGAATTCGCCGAACTGAGCCGCAGCGGCGCGCTACAAACCGGCGCGAATAGGCCGACAGAAGCCGACTATCCGTGCTATGCCGGCTGTGGCGGCGATGGATGGTCGGCTAAAGCTGCAGGCCGAATCATTCACTCACAAGATCCCACAGGTAGAGCAGGAACGTCTCCGGTTCGGTGTACCTGGCGTACAACGCGTTGGCCGCGGTGTTGTCCGTTTCCGTGCCCAACCATGCCTCCTCGCAATCGAGTTCGCATCCCCAGGCCAGCATGGCGCCGAGCATCTGACGGGCAATTCCCTGCCGCTGCCTGCTAGGCGTCACGCCGACGTCGTCGATGTACAACTCGGTTGCCTTATCGGGATGCCGGTGCAAAACCGCCGCCGTCTGCCCCACGATCTGGCCGTCGTCGATGGCAACGATGAGCAGGTGCGACGGATCGGCCAGATGCGCCGCCAACCGCTCGGAGTGGATCGGCTCGTCGAACACGTCGGGCGCAATCCGCTCAAACCACGACGTGTCACCGGCGCCGACTCGTTTGATTTCGACCGTCATGTTGTACCGCCGGCTACCGTGCGTCCGCGGCTCAGGCCTCGCTTGGCCAGATCAAGGCAAAAGGTTCCCGTGCGTGTGAACCGTCATGCCGCTGCTGGGATCGACACTGGCGAGCTTTCGCAGGTCGGCCCATTGGCCGCGGACCGTGGCGTCGAAGAACGCCCGCACCCACTGCCGCGTATCGGCGATCGTCTTCAAGGCGCTCGGCCGCGATTCCTCGGACATATTGCCGAACCAATACGGCTCATCGGAGAAGTCCATATGGTCGATTTCCCTGCGATCGAAGGTGACGCGAAGCGCTCCGCCGTCAATCGTTTCCAACGTCTGCCGCCAGCCGCCAAGAATCTTTTCGACCTGGGCCTCGTACTCCGCCATCGTCCGGCCGGCGCGTTTTAGTTGCTCTTCGCTCGGTGGCGGAGGAATCTGCTTTTGAATCCACAGAAACGGTTGCTCGCCCGCTTTGCCTGGCCCCTCGATAGGCAAGACGGCGTGCGGCGTTGTACCGTCAAGGTTGATGCCGCCGCGAATCCGCTGGTCGATGATCCGCACCGCCGCGGCCGCCTGGCCGCCGCGCGAGTGGCCAAACGCCCCCACGCCCGCCGCCAGATCGATTCGGTTCGCAAACCGCGCGTCGTCGGCGTTGAGCTTTTCGATTTGGTCGATCACGAAGCGAATGTCGCGGGCCCAGTGGGCCACGCGCTCGATGTAGGACCGCTCAAAGTCTGCGTCGTTCTTCGGCTTGGGCCAGCCCTTCTGCACTTCGGACAACTTGCCGAGCACGCGGCCGTCGGGCAACCGGACCGCGGGCGCGTTGTAGGGCGGATCGATCGCCGCCACGATCCATCCGTGGCTGGCGAGGTCCTCGAGCAGCGCGTGATAGGTCAATCCCTTGGCGCCGCCTCCTGGCGAAAATACGGCGAGCGGAAAGCGAGCATCGCCCTGGGGCAAAGGCGCATTCTCAATGCTGTGCGCCCGCACGGCGCGAACGCGATCGAGCTGCTCGGCGTTCCACGGTCCGCGCATGTCTTCGGCGTCTGGGACGTAGTCGGCCCGCTCGCCTCCGGCGCCGGCGGCCGCCGGATAGATTAAGTGAACCATCAGCTCGCGGCGATCGCCTTCGGCCGCTGTTTCCAATTCCTCGCGAGCCGAATCTTGCCAGTGAAAGCTGACGCGTCCCGTGGGGAAGGAGCCGGTCGGCGCGGGTAATTCGATCGGCTCCGCCGCGATGGCGGCAGCCAGGCACACGAGCAGCGAGGGCAGTATTGTCACGGAGGCGCTCCAAAGAAGCAGGCGAGGCCGCGGCGATCATCCATCCGCGGCATCGCCATTATGGAGCGCTTCACCCAGGCTATTCAATCGGCCGGCCGACGAATACGGCCCATCGCCGGTGGCGACGACTGGCGGCTATTCGTCCGTGTCGTTCAGGTCATCGGGATTATCGGCGCCACGCCGTGCGATCAGGTCCAGTGGATCGGCCGTGCCCAACTTGTCGCGCAGCGATTCGATCCATTTCACGGCTTCGGGGGGAAACGCCTGGGCGTCGGTGCTCCAGAAGTTGAGCGTGCCGCGGCGGCCATGGGCCTCGATGGGCAAATGCAGACTGCTTTTTACGTCGTGGCTGGCCATCTGCCGCATCGCCGAACCACCCGCGGCCTTGAGGTCGTTGACCACTTGCGGCTCGCTCCGCTGGGCAAAGTCGGCCAGCGCCTGTCCCT
>CAYWTU010000452.1:0-4304 GCA_964461275.1 uncultured Pirellulales bacterium
ACTCGAGCGATTGCAATCGGTCAAAGACGACGCGGCTATTCGCGCGGCCGAGCATGCGCCCCTGGCGCATTTGATTGAGGTTTTACACAGCAGCGACGCCCAGACGCTGGCCGCCGGGGCCCAAACCGACGTGGCGTTCGCACAACTCTATCAGCAACCGCACGTTTTTCGCGGCCAATTGGTGCGCCTGGCCGGTCAGGTTCGCCGGGCGGATTGGATTCGCGCTCCAAGAAACGAAGTCGGCATTGAGAAATTGGCCGAGCTGTGGTTACAGCCGGCCGACGCTCCGGCCAATCCGGTGGCGATTTACTGTCTGGAATTGCCCGCTGCCTTTCCGATGGGGGTGACGCTGTCCGAGCCGGTGACGCTGACGGGTTTCTTTTTCAAGCGCTGGTTGTACAACGCCCAAGATACGCTTCGCACGACTCCGCTGATTGTCTGCAAGTCGATCGACTGGCGGCGCGATACGCCCATCGCCGTCCCGGCGGTGACCGGCCGCGAAATTCTCCGGATCGTGATCATTGGCGCCGTCTGCGGACTGGCGGCCGCGGTGTACCTGTTTCGCGCCGCTGGCCGGCGCCGCCCGGCACGGGGAATTTCGGCTGTGCTGCTGGCCAGCGCGTTTTTGGGGTTGGTTGGCCGTGCGATGGCCGCGCCCCCTCCACAGGTCCCGGCACGCGAGATGTTTGAGCTTTTCGGCATCGAACGGGCCGATTGGGACCAATTGCGTGACGCGCCCCAGATCGAACCGACCGCTGCACCGATGCTCAAATTGCTGCACGCCGTACGCCGCGTGCCGGCAGTATATTGGGCCCGCTGGTCGCAGGGTGATGCGGTCGGCCCGCCCGTAATCCGTCATCTGACGGGAAGACTGGTCGACGCCCGTTACGTGCCGATCGGCGGTGACGATCAAACGAAGTACGGCCTTACCGGCTGTTGGGACGTTCAGTGCACCCTCGACGATGGTCGCGCGGCCCGAATTGTGGCCGTCGATGCGCCGGTCGCGTGGCGAGACGAACCGGCCCGCGGGGACCGAATTTCCGCGTTTGGCGTTGGTTCACACGAACAGCCCGGCGCGACGGTGTGGACGACGGCCCGCGTTGCCTGGCGGCCCGATACTCCACTGGGAAATCTGGGCGTCGATGTGGGGCAATTGTCACTTGTGGACGACCGCACCCGATTGCAGCGCACCGACACGGAGCCGTTTTACGAAATCCTAGCGGCCGTGGAGAAGTTGGCGGATGCCGAACTGACGCTGCCCCAGGGGCCTGTCACGCCGGTCGCGCCGCTGTTCAACAAGCCGGCCGAACAGCGAGGCAAGCGGGTTGTGCTGGAGGGCAATGTCCGCCGGGCCGTGCGGATCGACGTAACCGACGCGGCCCTCGTCGAGCGGTTCGGGATCGATCACTATTATGAAATCGAGCTCTTTACCGACGACTCGCAAGGCAGCCCGCTGGTGGCTTGTGTCCGGCGGTTGCCGGCCGAGTTCCCGCTGGGCGACGCGGTCTACCAGCGGATTCGCGTGGGCGGATTCTTCTTCAAAGTCTGGGCCTACGAACTCACCCTGCCCCGCGAGTCCGTCGCCACGGAGCCGCCGGATAAAAAAAGGTTTCAACTAGCGCCGCTGATTTTGGGCAAGAGCGTCGTGTGGCTGCCGCGACCGGCGGCAACCGGGGCGCCCACCGCGGGTTGGATTTCCGCCGCGCTGTTTGCCGCGGCAGTCGTGCTGGGCGGCGTTTGGTATTGGCGCCAGCGTGTCGACGACCGCCAAGTGGCGTCGCGCCAGCCGACTATGGCCGCGGACGCCGCGTTCCTGCACGAGCTGGCCCAGCGCCACGAGCCCCCTGCCCCGGGGCCGCCGTAACGGCGAGGGGTATTTTCGCAGACGGAGCTTGGCGAACAAAAACTTGCACGCCGGGTCCGCTGTGGAACAATAGACATCACATTGCGTGACTGTTGGTCTCACCCGTCTTATACCCGCACAGGGGACGACTCATGCCCAGCTCTCTCACTCGCCGTCGGTTTCTTGAGCGCTCGACCGTGGTCGCCTCGGCGGCGTGGATTGGATCTCATGCGCTGGGGGCCCAGGCCGATGAGCCCGCGGCGCCGGCGTCGGAGCGCGTGCGGCTGGGGGTGATGGGCCTCAAAAACCGCGGCGATCAATTGGTCTCTGGTTTCGCCGCCATACCCCATGCCGAAATCGTATGGCTGTGTGACGTGGATCAGCAAGTCCTGGACGGCGTGGCCGCCAAGCTTAAAGACACCCGCCACAAGCCGCAGACCACGGCCGACGTGCGGCACATCCTGGACGACAAGAACGTGGACGCGCTGGTGATTGCCGCCCCCGACCACTGGCACGCACCGGCCACGGTGCTGGCTTGCGCCGCCGGCAAGCACGTGTACGTTGAGAAGCCCGCGGCGCACAACGGTCGCGAGGGAGAGCTGATGGTCGCCGCCGCCCGCAAGCACAGCCGCGTTGTCCAGATGGGCAATCAGCGCCGCAGTTCCAGCGGTGTGCGCGAGGCGATCCAGCGATTGCACTCCGGCGAAATCGGCACGGTTCGCATGGCCCGTTCGTGGATCAACAGCACGCGGCCTAGCATCGGCCGTCGGGCGCCAAGCGCCCCGCCGACGCATCTAAACTTCACGCTCTGGCAAGGGCCCGCGCCGGACCAGCCGTATCGCGACAACGTCGTGCATTACCATTGGCACTGGTTTTGGCACTGGGGCACGGGCGAGCTGGGGAACAACGGCATCCACGGACTCGACCTGGCCCGCTGGGGGCTAGGCGTCGAGGTTCCCGAGCGGGCCGTCTCGAGCGGGGGCAAACTGTTCTTCGACGACGACCAAGAGTCGCCCGACACGCAACTGGCCACGTTCCATTTCGGTCAGAAGCTGATCGCCTGGGAGCATCGCACTTGGCACAAGCGCGGCTTCGAGGAACAAAGCTTCGGCGTGACGTTTTACGGCGACAAGGGAGCGCTGGTGGTCGGCACAAGCGATTACCGCATCTTGGACATGGACGGCAAGGAGTTGGCCAAACATGCCCTCAACACCGGCGAGCGCGAACATCAGGAGAACTTCTTGGCCGGCATTCGTGCCGGCGAAAAACTCAACTCGGAGATTCAGGAAGGGGTCAACAGCACGCTCCTGTGCCAGTTGGGCAACATCGCCTTTCGCACCGGCCGGGCGGTGGAGTTTGACGCTGCCGCGCGCACCCTTCGCGGCGAGGCCGATCAACGGGCCCTTTGGCAGCGCGATTACCGCCCCGGCTGGGAACCGGTGGTGTAAGGACGACGGCCGCGGCGCCAAACGCGAGCGAGTTCACATCAAGTGCCAATTCCCCGTGGCCACCACGTAGGCGCCCATCAGCAGGTTGGTGACCGCATGGGCCGCCACGCAATCCCAGATGTTGCGCGTGCGGAGCATCAGCCAAGTGACCAGTGAGAACCACGCCAAGGCCGCCAGGAGCTCGGCCGGGTGCGTGGCGACGGCCGCCAGCGTCAGGGCGCCGATCCCGGTCGCGTGCCACTTGCCGAACGGCACATTCCACCAATCGTCTTGCGTGAAGTAGCGGAGCACGAACCCGCGCAGAAAAAATTCTTCGATCACCGGCACGATCGCCGCCAACCCGACGAAGCGAATCGCCAAGAAAATGTAGGCCCACGGCGTGCCAGCCAACTGTTCCAATGGATTGTACGCCGATCGGGCGGCCGGGCCGTCGAGCCAACTTAGGCCCAGCTTAGGGCCAAGTGTCCGCTGCGCGTCGGCCAGTGCAATCCAGACCACCACGCCCGCCACGCCCACGACAATCGCCAGCGGAGCAACGCGAAACGGATACCTTACGTAGCCGGGCCAGACCCAGGCGATGGCCAGCAACGTGGCCACGATCTTGGCAATGTAGACCCAGGGATAATAATCATAGGACAGCCGAAGCCCGAGCGCGTTGGCAGCCGGCTGCGGGTCAGTTGACTGCTTTTCGAGGTCAGTCGGTTGACCGCCAGCCGTGGCCCTGTCCGTTGGGGCTAGCGCCGGCGATTTGGGCGGCGCCGGCTCGCACGATGTGCCCACCAGAAACACCAGGTAGGGCAGGACATAAACCAGCCAACGACGCCGGCCGATAACCCCTGGTAGAGGGGGTTCAGCGTCTTGTCTCCCGGCCTCTGACGAGCTGTAGGTGATTTCCGGATGTGTCGCTTTCAACGTGACCTCGGCAATTTGCAGTGAGTGGACGAGCGCATTTCTTGTTTCATCCTAAGATAAACGGCCACAACGGTTTGTGGAACTGTTGCAGGTTAAGCCAG
>CAYWTU010000453.1:0-4304 GCA_964461275.1 uncultured Pirellulales bacterium
GTTCTGGGAGCTGACGTCGTCCACGCGGACGACGGTGACGATCTTTTCCAATTGCTTGCCGACCTGTTCCAGGACGCTGTCGTCGCCCAGGATCACGAACGTCATGCGCGACAGGTTGTGGGTCTCTGTTTCGCCGACGGCCAGGCTGTCGATGTTGTAGCCGCGTGAGGCCAACATACCGGAAATATGCGCCAAAACGCCGGGGACGTTCTGAACCAAGGCGGACAGAACGTGGCGGCGCACCTGCTGATCGTTGCCCATAGGAATGGGGGCTCCGCAAAAAGGGAAACGGGCATAGTAACCGAGCGCCCGGTGGCCAAACAAGGGGCGGAAACGGCGAAAAATGCGGTGTTTCTCGCGTTTCTTCGCCAGCGGCACACGTTGCCGCGCCGTGCGGCGATTAAACCGGTGCGGCGATTAGACCGGCGCGGCGGTGCGCGCCAGCAGCTCACGGGCCAAGTCGGTGTAGTCCGCGGCGCCGGGCGACTGCGGTGCGTAGCTGAAAATGGTCTGGCCGAAACTGGGGGCCTCGGCTAGGCGGATATTGCGGCGAATCCGCGTTTGAAAAATTTCCGCCGTGGCCCACGGCTTGCGCGCGCCGCGCGATTGAGCGAAAAAATCCTCGACGTCGCGGCTGACCTCAGCCGCCAAGCGGGTGGCCGACTCGAACATACACAAGATCACGCCGCCAATTTGCAGCCGCGGATTGAGCCGCCGGGACACGAGGTCGATCGTTTCCAACAGCTTGCTCAGGCCGTGCAATGCCAGGAAGTGCGGCTGCAAGGGAATGAACACCTCGTCCACCGTCGCCAACGCGTTGAGCGTCAGAATGCCCAACGACGGCGGGCAATCGACCAGGCAAAAGTCGAACTTCGGCTCAAACGCGTCCAGCCGATCGCGGAGGATTAGCTCTCGCCCCACCAATCCGGCCAACTCCACTTCGGCCGCGGCCAGGTCAATGTGCGAGCCCACGAGCCAAAGGTTCTCGCTCACTTGCTGACAGGCGCTGGCCAGCGGCGCGTCGCCGGTAAGGACGTCGTAGACGGTGGTTTCCAACGCGATGCCGGGCTCGTCGCGGCGGGCGTCCTTGGGAGTGGCGCCCAGATGCAAGGTGGCGTGGGCCTGCGGATCGATGTCGATCAAACAGACCCGTTGGCCCGTGCTGGCCAGGGCGGCGCTGAGGTTGACCGCGGTGGTCGTTTTACCGACGCCCCCCTTCTGATTCAAAATGGCGATCTTACGCATGGGTCCTCCGTGACGCCGCCGACGGCCGACTGGCCTGCCGATTATACGAAAACAACCTCCCACAGACCTAGGCCGAGTTGGGGGGCGAAATCGCCGGTAAAACCGGCCTCACGCACCGTCGCCGTTGATTCTCAGCTCCGTCCGACTCACACTGGGCGCTGCAACGCAGGATTCCCCAGGACCAAGGCGCCGTCGTCATGCGCGTGATCGTGGAAAAAGACTACGAAGGAGTCAGCCGCCGGTCGGCCCGGTTTATAGCCGATTTGGTTCGCCGCCGGCCGGCGTGCGTATTGGGGCTCGCCACGGGCGGCACCGTGCTGGGGATGTACAACGAATTGATCCGTTTGTATCGCGAAACCGGGCTCGACTTCTCGCAGGCAACGTCGTTCAACTTGGACGAGTACGTCGGCCTGGCGCCGACGCATCCGCAAAGCTATCGCTACTTCATGCAGACCAATCTGTTCGACCACCTGAACATCGACATTCGCAAGACGTACGTACCGGACGGCCGCGCACTCGATTTTGAGGCGTATTGCCACCAGTACGAGAAGATGATTCGCGACGCCGGCGGGATCGACTTGCAGGTTTTAGGGGTGGGAAGCGACGGGCATATCGCGTTCAACGAGCCGGGTTCGTCGTTGGGCAGCCGCACCAGGCTCAAAACGCTGACCGAGGAAACGGTTCGCGACAACGCCCGGTTCTTCGGCAATGCGGATCAGGTGCCGACCTTGGCGGTGACGATGGGGGTCGGTACGATTTTGGAGTCGCGGCAATGTTTGCTGCTGGCCACCGGTCCGTCCAAGGCCAAAGCGGTTCGGGACGCGGTCGAGGGCCCGGTTACGGCCCAGGTCACCGCCTCGGCGTTGCAACTGCATCGCGACGTGATTGTGGTCTTGGACGAGGAAGCGGCCCGGCTGCTGGAGCGGCGCGATTATTATCGGGCCGTCGAGCGTTCGCAGGAGCAGCTTCAGGCGGGCCGCCTGGGCCTGCCGCGGCGAGAGTAGGCCGAGCCGTTGATTTACCAAGGCTCAGTGCGCGTCGCGGCGACGAAAGGTCGGTTGCATGCTCCCAGGCGTTCCGCTCGATTTTCGCCGTACCCCCGTCACCTTGATTCTGACCGCCACCGCGGCGGCGTTGGAACTGGTCTGCCAGTTCGACCCCGATCGCCGCGAGCTGTACTTGAACGAATTCAAGCTGGGAATTTGGTGGCAGATTTGGATCGGTGAGATTTGGCGGCCGTTCACTTGCACGCTGTTGCACGGCGACTTGCTACACGCGGCGTTCAACATCTATTGGGCCCTGACGCTAGGGGCGGTGCTGGAGGTCTGGATGGGCCCGGCCCTATTCCTGGGGCTGTTTGCGCTTTTGGCGTACGTGTCGTCGTTGGCGGAATTCGTCTGGTCGAACTACGATCAATTGGGTTCGGGCCTGGTGGGCATGTCGGGCGTGGTGTATGGGCTGTTGGGATTTCTGTGGGCCGGCTCGCGGTGGCGCCCCGATTTTCGCGAAGCGGCGAATCCGCAGACCGTGCAAATGATGATGGCCTGGTTCTTCGCCTGCATTTTCTTCACCAACGCCGGCGTCCTGCCGGTGGCCAACGTGGCCCACGGGGCGGGACTGGTCATGGGTGGCCTGGCGGGACGGGCCGCCTGCGATCCGCGCTACCGCTGGCCCTGGACCGCGGCCGCCGTCATTGTGGCGGCGCTGGTGCTGTCCACTCTGTTCTATTGTCCTGGGCACCACGGCTACTTGGTCGCCCAGCGCTACTGGCAGGCGCAGCGGTAACGGTTGCGCGCTGGTGCGCGGCCGAACCGTCCCCTTGGCCGTGGGGCGTTGCGAGCGGTAATATGGTCGGCTTGTTGCGCGACCCGGTCTGGGCCGCCTGACCTCGCCGGAATGAACCGAAATGCCCCGCTACAACCCCGCCGTGGTCGAGCCCAAGTGGCAGCAGTATTGGCACGACCACGAGACGTTCCGCGCGCCGCGGCTACCCACCGGCCGCAAGGTTTACGTGCTGGACATGTTTCCCTATCCCAGTGGAGACGGCTTGCACGTTGGCCATCCTGAGGGCTACACCGCCACCGACATTGTCTGTCGCTATCGGCGGATGCGCGGCGACAGCGTGATGCATCCCATGGGGTGGGACGCGTTCGGCCTGCCGGCCGAGCAGCACGCCAAGAAAACCGGCACGCCGCCGCGAACCACCACCGAAAAGAACATCGCCACCTTTCGGCGGCAACTCAAGATGATCGGCTTTAGTTATGACTGGAGCCGCGAGTTGGCCACCACCGACGTCGACTATTTCCGTTGGACGCAATGGATTTTTCTGACGTTGTTCGACACCTGGTTTGACGCCGCAGCGCAGCGCGGTCGGCCCATCGCCGAGTTGCCGATACCCGCGGATGTTGGGGCGCAAGGCGAGGCGGCCGTCCGCCGCTATCAAGATGAGCACCGGCTGGCCTATCAGTTGGAGGCGCCCGTCAATTGGTGTCCCGCGCTGGGAACGGTGCTGGCCAATGAAGAAGTCATCGGCGGCGTCAGCGAGCGCGGCGGGCATCCCGTGGTGCGAATCCCGCTCCGGCAGTGGATGCTCCGGATCACCGCCTATGCCGACCGATTGGAGAAGGACCTGGACCTGGTCGACTGGTCGGAGAGCATCAAGAGCTTGCAGCGCAACTGGATTGGCCGCAGCACCGGCGCCGAAGTCGATTTTTTTCTTGGCGACGCCGCTGGGCTGGCGGCCTGGGAAGCCGGGCGCAAGCAATCTGGCTTTCCCCGCAAAGCGGGCGACGATGTGTTGCGGATCTACACCACGCGTCCCGACACGCTGTTTGGCGCCACCTATATGGTGATCGCCCCGGAGCATCCATACGTGCAACGGCTTGCCACGCCGGCGCAGGCGGCCGCGGTCCAGGCATACTGTCAGCAAGCGTCGCGCAAAAGCGATCTTGACCGCACCGATCTGGCCAAGGACAAAACCGGCGTCTTTACCGGCAGCTGCGCGATCAACCCGGTGAACGGTCAGCCCACGCCGATCTGGGTGGCCGACTATGTGCTGA
>CAYWTU010000454.1:0-4304 GCA_964461275.1 uncultured Pirellulales bacterium
CAGGTACAGGCCCGAACCTTCCGTCATATGCAACTTATCGCACAGCACCGGCAGGTAACCACCCCCCGCCACGCAATTGCCCATGATGGCCGAGAGTTGGCCCAATCCCATGGCGGAGATAATCGCGTTGTTGCGAACGATGCGGCCGAAATCGTCTTCGTCAGGAAACACGTCCTCTTGCAACGGCAGGAACGCTCCGGCGGAATCGACCAAATAGATCAGCGGCAGGCGATTTTGCATGGCCACCCGCTGCGCGCGCAACACCTTCTTGGTTGTGCTAGGGAAAAACGCGCCCGCTTTCACCGTGGCGTCGTTGGCGACGATCATATGCCGCCGACCTTCGACCACTCCTACGCCGGTCACCACTCCGCCGCCGGGGCAGCCGCCCCAGTCGGAATACATCTCCCACCCGGCCCAGAGACCGATCTCCAAGATATTCGTACCCGGATCGATCAGTTGCGCGATCCGCTCGCGGGCCGTCAGTCGCCCCTTTTCATGCTGCCGAGCGACCGCTTTGGGGCCACCCCCCGACATGATCTTTTCGGCCTCGACTCGGATTTTCGCGGTCAGTTCGGCCAACGATTCGGTCGGGGCTGCGACAGGGGGCATGGAATTTGGGGGCAAGAGAAAGCTGGGCTTCGGCTGGCTCGGCGGCCAGCAGCGGGAACTGGCCATGATATCAGCGTCAGCCACGGCGTGAAGCGACCGGGCGTTGCCCGCGTTCGCGGAATTCACGTTGCGCCGGTCCTCCGGATTGTGGCGGCCGCTCCAAGGTCGCACGTACGCCTGTCAGGCGCACAGGCGGCAACGAATTCGCGTGGCGGCTGGGCCACGTGGTTGCCGGTGCTCGTTGTGATTCCGCATCGGCGGTCGTCCGGTTTTGGCCAACGCCTGCGGCTGATTTATCGCGCAAGTCTTTTATTGACAAGAACTTGCGACGCATTCTTGGGGAAGTTTTTGGGGCTGGCATCGGACATGCATTTGGTCCATCGCGTCGACCAATGGATTTTCCGCCAACCTCGGCAGCCACTCATCCTCAAAGGGCCATACCCTTGCGAAAACCGACGCGAAAGCCCCAGCCCACTCGCCGGAACAAACGCACCTCGGTCGCTTCCACGGCCAAGCCGGCCATCAACGGCACGGCCCGCCGGGTGGCGACCGAACGGTTCGAAGACGACGAACCGGTCCTGGCCGACGACGAGCCCTTGCCGGCCGGCGACGACGACGAGCGGCCGGGCTTGGTCGCCGCCCACCGTTCCAAGCCGGTCGATAGCGACGTGGATCACGATGAGGTCGAAGAGGTTGCCTCCGAGGACGAAGAGGACATCTACAACGATGAAGAAGCCCGCATCGACGATCCCGTGCGGATCTACCTCATGCAGATGGGAGAGATTCCATTGCTCACGCGGGTTGAAGAAGTCGATTCGGCCAGGCAGATCGAGTCGGCACGGACCCGGTATCGCCGCAGCATGTTGGCCAACGACTTTGTGCTGCAGGGCGCCCTGACAATGCTCCGCAAAGTCCGCGACGGACAGTTGCGATTAGACCGGACGGTGGACGTCTCGGTCACGGACGCGGCTGAGAAGAAGCGGGTCATGGCTCGCATGGCGCCGAACTTGCGAACGCTGGAATATCTCCTGGAGCAGAACCGACTCGACTATTTCATCGCCATTCGCAAAAGCTACAAGATGTCCGACCGGCGAGCCGCTTGGCGACGACTGACCAAGCGCCGTTATAAGGCGGTGCGATTGGTGGAAGAAATGATGCTCCGCACGCAGCGGTTGCAGCCGCTGTTGGAGAAGCTCGATGCGATCTCGCAGCGGATGATCGTGCTGCACGAGCAGCTTCTTGGACGGGGACACTCGGTGACGCCGCTGCCGCCCAAATCGGTCATTCGCAAGGAACTCCGCTACTTGATGCGGATCACCATGGAAAGCGCCGCCACGCTCAACCGCCGTATGGTGCGGACCAAGCGCTACCAAGGCCAATACGACGCCGCCAAGCGAGTCCTTTCGGCCGGCAACCTCCGGCTCGTGGTTTCGATCGCCAAGCGCTACCGCAACCGGGGCCTGAGCTTCCTGGACTTGATTCAAGAAGGGAACACGGGCCTGATGCGGGCGGTGGACAAGTTCGAACATGCCCGAGGCTACAAGTTCTCTACGTACGCCACATGGTGGATTCGCCAGGCGATCACCCGGGCAATCGCCGATCAAAGCCGAACGATTCGCCTGCCGGTGCACATGATTGAAACCATGAGCCGGGTCCGCAACGTCTCGCGCGACTTGGTGCAGGCGCACGGCCGCGAGCCGAGCGTCGAAGAGACGGCCAGCGCGGCCGGCTTGACGATTGAAGAGACACGCTGCGTGCTCAAGATGACTCGCCAGCCGCTTTCGTTGGACCAGCCGGTGGGCGAGCACGACGACAGCTTCTTTGGCGAGTTCGTCGAAGAAAACCGGGACGACGATCCTCTTCGCGAGATCACCCAGGACCATCTCAAGCAGCGGATCAACGAGGTGCTGGAAGGACTCAATTATCGCGAGCGGGAGATCATCCGCCTGCGGTACGGCTTAGCCGATGGTTACGCTTACACCTTGGAAGAGGTGGGCAAAATCTTCTCGGTCACCCGTGAGCGCGTCCGACAGATCGAGGCCAAGGCGGTACGCAAACTGCAGCACCCGGTCCGCTGCCGCGACCTGTCGGGATTCGTAGAGGGCCTAACGACGCTGCGGTAGCCGCAGCTCGGGACCATTGGGCTACAGCGGCGTCTCGTGACGCTCCAATCCGGTGCGCGAGGTTGCGCCGGCGCCGTTCTTGCCGGGCAGCGGTAGGTCGGCGCCGGGCGCCAAGGGCGTGCGGACTCGCAGCAACTCCTGTTGGGCGCGAATCCGCGGCTGCCCTGGCTCGCATGGCACCCGTTCGTAAGTCCCGTCGGCAAGCAACCGGCGGGCCTTGACGTTGTCGTGCAAATACAACGGAACGATTTCGTCCAGCACACCACTCTTCAATCCGGACGATTCCACTGGGAACATCCCCTCCACGCGGCGAAAGAAATTCCGCGGCATCCAGTCGGCGCTCGACAGGTACACCTCGCACGATTCGGGAGGACCAAAAACGAACAGCCGACTATGCTCCAAAAACCGGTCCACAATGCTGTGCACGCGAATGGTTTCCGAAACCCCCGGCATTCCGGGCCGCAAGCAGCAAATGCCGCGGGTGACAAGGTCGATCGGCACGCCGGCGGCACTGGCCTTATACAACGACTCGATCACCCGGTAATCGACCACTGCGTTCAGCTTGGCGAAAATCCAACTTGGTTCGCCCCTACGCGCGCGATCGGCTTGCTCGTTGATCAGTTCGATTGTGTGGCGGTGCAAATGGTCGGGTGCGACCACCAGCTTGCGCCAGTGGTGCCCCTGCGAGTAGCCGGTGAGCAAGTTGAACAGCGCCGAGGCGTCGTCGGCAATGTCCTCGTTGGCGGTGAACAGCGCCAAATCGGTGTAGGACAGCGCCGTGGCTGGGTTGTAGTTGCCGGTGGACAGATGGACATAGCGTCGGAGTACGTCTCCCTCCTGACGCACCACCAACGACAGCTTACAGTGCGTTTTGAGGTCGAGAAAGCCGAACACCACATGGACGCCGGCCCGTTCCAATTGCCGCGACCAACTTACGTTGTTGGCTTCGTCGAACCGGGCCTTGAGCTCCACGAGCGCAGTGACGTGCTTGCCGTTCTCGGCCGCTTGCACCAGTGAGCGCACGATCGGCGAGTCACCGCTGGTGCGGTACAGCGTCTGTTTGAGGGCCAGCACCTTGGGGTCGGTGGCGGCCGTGCGCACGAAGTCGACCACGCTGTCAAACGAATCGTAGGGGTGGTGCAGCAGGATGTCGTGCCGGGCGATGGCCGCGAACAACCCGTCCCCCTTGGCGCCGGCCAGGCCCCGCGGCGTACGCGGCGCGAAGGGAGGCGCCCGCAACTCGTCGAGCCCCGGCACGGCAGCCAGCTCGCTGATCGCCGTCAAGTCGAGCGGGCCGGGAATGCGGTACACCTCGCTGTAGGCGTCCAGGCTGCCGTCGCGGAGTCCCTCGGCCTCGATAATCGTCCGCACCAACTCCGCGTCGCCGTCGGCGGCCACCTCCAATCGCACCGCCTCGCCTCGCTGACGCGCCTTGATGCGTTCTTCGATCAGCCGCAGCATATCGTCCGATTCTTGCTCCAAAAGTTCGATGTCGCTGTCGCGGGTGACCCGAAATGTGGTCCAGCAAAGAATCTCAAAACCGCCGAACAGTTGCGGCAGGCGACTGGCTAC
>CAYWTU010000455.1:0-4303 GCA_964461275.1 uncultured Pirellulales bacterium
GCTCGTGCCGTTCGACACCCAAAAGTCGGGCCCCGTCGCACCGTCGTTGGCCACGAAGTACAACGAAGTTCCCACGGCAGCCAGGCCCTGCGGCACCGAGCCGTCGCTGCCGGGAAGGATGTCTCGGACGAGCGTTGTGCCGGCGCTCGTGCCGTCGGTCCGCCACAGCTCAAAATTGGTGTTGACCGACGCCGCCCGAAAAAACACCGAACTACCGACGACCGTCAACTCCTTGGGGTATGAGGCGCCGGCGCCTGTGGCAATGTCGCGCACCAGAACGGTACCGGTGCTCGTGCCGTTCGATTTCCATAATTCGATGCCCTGGGCTGAGGTGTTGCCGACGAACAGCAGCGTGCCGGCGTAATTGGCCAGGCCGGTGGGCGAACTGCTGGTGGCGCCGGGGCTGACGTCGCGGACCAGGGCGGTCCCGCTGGAGCTGCCGTTGCTGTTCCACAATTCGTAACCGGCGACACCGTCGTTGGCGCGAAAATACAACGTGCTGCCCACCACGGTAAGTTCACTGGGCGAGGAGCCGTTGGCGCCGCTGCGGATATCGCGGACCAGCGTCGTTCCGGCGCTGGTTCCACTAGACTTCCACAGTTCAAAACCGCGTGTGGCGTCCAAGGCGCGAAAGTACAGGGTGTTGCCGACATTGACCAACCAACCGGGCGAAGAACCGAACGGACCGACGTTGATATCGCGGACCAGCGTCGTGCCCGTGCTGGCGCCATTGGACTTCCAGAGTTCGACGCCGGCGGCGCCGTTGTCGGCAGCGAACATCAGCGTGCCGTTGACGTTTGTCAGACTGACGGGGGATGAACTGCCCGTGGGGCTGATGTCGGCCACCAAGGTCGTCCCGGCGCTGGCGCCGTCCGACCTCCAGAGCTCGACGCCATGGGCGCCATCGTCGGCCGTGAAATAAAGCACGCCGCCGACGTTGATCAACTCGGCGGGGCTCGACCCGGCCGAGCCGCTGCGAATGTCTTTGACCAGGACGGTGCCCGTGCTGGTCCCATTTGACTTCCAGAGCTCGGCGCCGTGCGTTCCGTTGTTGGCGACGAAGAACAACGTGCCATTGACGTTGGTGAGTTGAGTCGGAGACGAGCTACTGGAGTAAGGCGCCGTAGCGTCGCGATGGGGTTTAATGTCCTTGACCAGAATTGTGCCAGAGCTGCTGCCGTCGGTCTTCCATAGCTCGTGGCCGCCGCGTCCGTCGCTGGCCGCGAAGTAGGTCGTGTTGCCGACGACGGTGAAGTTCTGCGGGGGCGGATGAGAAACGTGGCTATTGATGTCGGCCACCAACTCGACGACGACGGCCAGCAGTTGGCGCGATTCGAGCGGCTCCAGAAACGCCGCCTGCGAAGCGCTACGAAATGGAGCGCGACGAGGCGAAGCCGGTCGCTGCGCGGGGCTGTTGTGCAGGACGCGCCGACACCACGCCTGCACAGCCAGTAAAGAACGCCAACGCAACGCCATCGCCTGTTCCCGGCGCCAGGGGCGCTCCGACGAACCCACGTGCCCCTAACGCCCACCTGTCGAGGATAGCCGGGGACTTGGTCACGGGCAATGAATTTGGCCTGTTGACCGCATTTGTGAGCAGGCGTGTTAGGAGTACCCCCATGAGCAGGGGGGTCGCCGCGTCGGCGGAAGCGCGTGAGCAGGGCCAGCTTGCAGTGCCAGCAGGCGCCGGGCCTATTGGGCCTCGAAAGATTGGTCGAGCTCATCCAGCGTCTGCAGGATGTTGCTGGCGCCGATCGCTTCGCCAGCCGCGGCCGAAACGGCACTGGCGTCGGCGCTGGGGTGCAGGAATTCCTTGAGTTCCAGGACCGCTGGGGCACAGAGAATAATCAGCGCCGCGGGGGCGAAGCAGAACATGAGCGGGAAAACGAGCTTTACCGGCGCTTGATTGGCGCGGAGGGTGGCGGTCTGCCGCCGGGTCACGCGCAACTGATCGCTTTGACCCATCAGAGAACCCGAAAGCTGCGTACCGAGCCGGTCGCTGCGGGACAGAAGGGCGGCCACCTGCCGCATCTCGGGCAGTTCCACGCGGCATGACAGATCGGCAAGGGCTCGATCCAAGCTGCCGACGTCGGCCTGCCGCTTGAGAATCGACAGCTCTTCGGCCAATGCGGGGTAGTCGGTCAGTCGTCGCGCAACGTGTTCCAAGCTCTGGCCCAGCGACAACCCGCCGCCCAGGCACATGCTAAGCATGTCGAGCGCGTCGGGCAGGCCGCGGCGAATAGCCCCCATCCGCTTCCGCTTACGGGCCAGGACGTACAATCGCGGCACAACCGACAGGCCGCCGGCAACAATCGCCCCACTGAGCAGAATGCGAAACGTGTAATGTTTCTCGGCCAGAACGGCCGCCAACCCAGCGATCAAGAGCGGCGCCGTCAGAAGCACAAACCGCAAGGCATAAATCGAACGCGCCGCATCGGGGGCATACAGCCCAGCCGATCGCAATAAGCGGCGGAAATCGTGACGTTCCTTGTCTGACTCGGGAATCTGCGCCGCAAAGGCCTCGGTCAACTCGCCAAACATTCCCAGCGAGACGCCGCCCTCGACGGGAGTTAATCCGGCACGGTCGAGTCGCAAGGCAATCCCGCGGCGGCGTGAGGCCAGCCATCGCGCCACGACGAGAATTCCGCCGGCTACGGCGAAGAACGCGCCGCCGGCATACAGCGTGGCGCTCGACAGGGCGGCGGCCAACGGCCAGGCGACGACCGACGGATCAATGATTTCGTTCATGCCCCGCTCCTAGAAATCGACCTTCATAATCCGGCTCGCCCACACGATGCCGACCAACTGCAAAACACCCGCACTCGTCAGCAGCGACAGGCCCCAACGATGCGTGGTAAACATTTCCAGATACTCAGGCTGGATGTACGACAACAGCCCCAGCGCCGCCAGCGAGGCCACGACCAACCCAATCGCCGACAATCGGCTGCCGGCGGTGACGGCCCTCAGGTGTCCGAAGAACTGTTGACGCTCGCGTGCCGACTCGGCCAACCGATGCACCAAGGCGGGCAGGTTGCCGCCGGTCTGTCGGTGCACCACGGCGGCCATGGCGAACAGGCGAAATTCGGGCAGCGCGATCCGCCGCGACATGCGTTCGAGCACCGCGGCGGGCGCTTGGCCCAACCGCAATTGGGCGGCGCAGTCGGCAAACTCTCGATTCAACGGCGCCGGGCCTTGGGCGCCGACCATGGCCGCAGCCTGTTCTAGATTTTGTCCCGAGCGGACCGCGTCGGCCAACATTTCCAGCGTCTGGGGCAGATGCCTGCGCATCTGAGCCGTTCGCCGGACTCGTCGAGCCATCCACCATACAACCGGCAGCGCCGCCCCCAGGATCAAACCGATGGCGGCGGCGAGCAGACTTTCCAATAGCAACAGCGGGGTAGCGCATCCGACGATCGCCGTGCCGGCCACCAGCGACACTGCGGTCGCATGGCCCAGCCGGCTGCCGGAGTCCTCGACCAATTCGTAAAACCAGCGGTCGAATCGCCCCATTGCGAGCCGCTGATGGGGCGACACGAAGTCGCCAGCGTCTCGCTCGACGCCCAACCGACGGTCGATCCGACCGCGGCCCGCGCCGACCAGGTCGCGATAGGTCAATCCCGCGGCCAGGCTGACCAGCGATGCGGCGGCAAAGACAAACGCTGTCAGCAGAATCAGGTTCATTGCAGGCGTCTCCGCAGAGTTCATTAGCCGTGTTGGCCCAACTAGATGGTTGCGCTCGTCTGGGCGTCGAACAATACGACGGGCAGTTCCAATCCGGCTTCAAACAGCCGCTGCAAACATTGCGGCCGCTGGCCAGTGGCGTAAAACTCGCCTTGCGCGCGGCCCTGGGCGTCGATTCCAGCCGGCCGGAAACCGAACAGTTCGCGGAACTGATAATCGCCCGTTTCCAGGCCGACGATTTCCGAAATCCTGGTCACGCGGCGGACGCCCCCCTTGAGCCGGGCTACGTGGACCACCAGCGTGATAGCCGACGCGATGTAGCGCCTCACGACCGACACGGGCAACTCGAAGCCGGCCATGCTGACCATGACTTCGAGTCGCGACAGGGCGTCGTGCGTGTCGTTGGCGTGAATCGTGGTCAGCGAGCCTTCGTGGCCGGTGTTCATGGCCTGGAGCATGTCGAGCGCCTCCGCGCCGCGGACTTCGCCGAGCAGAATTCGATCGGGCCGCATTCGCAGGCTGTTGCGCACCAAGTCGCGCTGCGTGACGGCGCCGACTCCTTCGCTGTTGCCCGGCCGCGTTTCGAGCCGGACGACATGCTTGCGCTGCAACTGCAGTTCGG
>CAYWTU010000456.1:0-4300 GCA_964461275.1 uncultured Pirellulales bacterium
ATGCGCGTGAAGCTTCGCATTTCCTTGACTCATTGAATCAGCTGAATCGCGCCGGCAGCAGGCGGCCTTTTTGCAGCGGTCCTCTAAACTACAATTCTTGGCGGCCGGGCGTGAGTCAAGCCTCCCGCCGAATGATCGCCCATGAGTTGTCACTCTCCCACAAAATTAACCCTCGCCCCCAGTTGCCCCTCGCCGCGCGGCGTGAGCAGGGCAATCAGCCGCCCACCGGAATCTAAGGCTGCGTACTCGGCGGCGGACGCGCAGGCAGGCGGCGCGCGATCGCCCATTTCGATGTACAGCCCGTGCCGTAGCCGCACGATCTCGGCCGGTCCGACGGTCACGGTGGGCAACGCTTCCACGGCCCGAGCCGCAGGGAGCAAGGCCGCGTCGACCGTCTCGGCCGACAGGCGATCGAGCGACCAACCCGCGTCGAGCGAAAAACTTCCGATCGCCGTGCGAACCAGATCGGTCATCACCGCCTCGGTCCCCAGGCTTCGAGCCAGGTCGCGTCCCAGCGATCGGATATACGCGCCAGTGCTGCACGCGATGTCGAGCACCAGCAGGGGATAGTCGTACTGCACCACGTGAAGTTCGTGAACCGTGATGGGCCGCGGCGGCAACGCAACGGCTTTTCCGCGTCGCGCCAGCGCATACGCCCGCCGACCCGCGATTTTCACCGCCGAGTAGGCCGGCGGCGATTGGAGAATGGGGCCAACCAACATGCCGGCCGCCCGGTCAAGTTGCTCCCGACTTGGCCGCGGCGAATCGACCAACGGCGTCACCGGCCCTTCCGTGTCTTCGGTCGGACTCTGGCAGCCCAATTGAAACGTCGCCATGTAACGCTTCGGGAACCGATGCAGGCAGTCGATCAGCCGCGTCGCTTGCCCCACGACGACCAACAGCACGCCGGTGGCCAGCGGATCGAGCGTGCCGGCGTGCCCGGCCTTGTCGGGCCGAACCAGACGATATACCCGGTTGACCACATCTCGCGAAGTCAGCCCGGCGGGCTTGTTGACGTTGAGAATTCCAAACCGGGGCACGGGCGAAACTCACGCGTCGGTCGTCGCTCGTAGACATCAGCGGCGGGGGCAGCCGCGCCTCGGGCGATTGGGTACCATGGCACGGCATCGTAGGCGCACGCCAACCGCGTCGTCAATCAACGGCGCCGCTTTTCCGCGAGGAGCAAGATGTCCGACCAGCGCGAACCGGTCGTGGGACAAACGAACGTCGCCTCGGCCCGTTACGGCTCGGGGTCGATCGACGGGCTCGGCCGGGAATTGGGGCGATTCGTGGCCGCCACCATGGAGATTCCCTGGAACTTGGTCCGCAACAGGCTGGGCGCCGTACCGGCCGCGGTGCTGATGACCGAGAGCATGGAGGAAAGTTGGTTCGACGCCCAAGCGGCCGCGGCCCCGGAGTGCGACACGATACTGGCCGTGGGAGGCGGGCAGGCGATCGACTTCGGCAAGTACCTGGCCTGGAAGCGCGGCTGCCGCCTGGTCACCGTCCCCACGGTGATCAGTGTCAACGCGTTCGCCACCCCCAAGGCGGCCGTCCGTCGCCAGCACCGAGTGGACTACGTCGGCCACGCCAGCCCCGACCCGCTGGTGATCGACTACGACTTGATTCGGACCGCGCCGGCGCAGTTGAACATCGCCGGCGTGGGAGACATACTCTCGATTCACACAGCCACGTTCGATTGGGAAACGGCCGCCCGTGCCGGCCGCGACACGCACGGTTTCTCGGCCGACGACGTGAGCCGGGCCCGCCGGATCGTCCAAGGTATTGAGGACAACGTGGCCGATATCCGCGCCCAAACCGACCGCGGTTTGCAAACGCTGATCGACTCCTACCTGCGAATCAACACTATCTGCCTGCCGGCCGATCACTATCGCACCGAGGAAGGCTCGGAGCACTTTGTGTTCTACGAGCTTGAGGAACGGTTGGGCCGGTCGTTCATTCACGGGCACATCGTGGGCCTGGGCGTGTACCTGATGAGCCGGTTACAGGAGAATGCTCACGAGCAGATTGTCGATCTAATGAACCGGCTCGACCTGCACTATCATCCCGTTCATCTGGAACTGGGCCGGCGGACGCTGGGCGATTCGCTGAGCAACTTGCAACGCTTCTGCGAGCAGCGCGAGTTGTGGTACAGCGCCATCAACCAGCGGTCGATCGGCCCGGCGTGGATCAACGACGCCCTGGCAGGGCTGCGGTTCTAAGTGGCCACGCAGGTTCGCTTGCGTCGACCACTCTTGGAGTCCAACAAGCAACCTCCTCAGTGCGCTGGAATCAACGAGAATTAGTAGGCCGTTGTCAGGTAGTTTCGCGGCCTTTAAGGCTCACGGCCTAAGGCGAAGGAGATTTCCAACTGAACTTCGTCCCGTCGCCTTTTGAACTCGTGCCGGCGGCGCCGGATGGCCAGGCCGAGCGCCTCAAGCACGTTGCGCGCCGCAGCATCTTCGCCGCCGCGGTGGCGCAAGTTGGATCGCAATTGGTCTCGTTAGCGGTGCTCGGCTGCCTGTATCGGTTGTTAACGCCGGATCAGTTCGGCTTGGTGGGAATGGCGCTCCCTTGGGTGCTGTTGTTGCGGATGATGGCTTCGCTGGGATTGAACGTCGCGGCGGTCCAACAACGTGAACTGTCTCACGCGGAATTGACGGCGCTGTTCTGGTTGGGTCTGGCGCTGGGCGCCGCGACCGCGTGCCTCATCGCAGTCACCGCTCCTGGACTGGCTTGGTTCTTCGGCCGAAAGGAACTTGGGCCGCTGACTGTGAGCCTGGCCGGAACGGCCGTCGCGGCGGCGGGGGGAATGCAGCATCAAGCGCTGCTCGAGCGACACCTGCGGATGACGACTCTGGTGTGGATTCGGCTGGCGTCGCAGTTGGCGGCAGGGGTCACGGCTATCGGCATGGCCCTTTGCGGGCAAGGGGCCTGGGCACTGGTGGGTCAACAATATGCCGACCTCGTGGTCTTGGCCCTGGCGTGCTGGTGCTGCGAACGGTGGCGGCCGGGCCTGCCGCGGCGTGGAACCGACGTAAGCCGCCTACTTAAATTCGGCGGTTACTACACCGCCGCAAGTCTGTTGCACTTCATCGGCCAACACGCGGACAAGGCGCTCCTGGGCCGTGCATTGGGACCGAGCTGGCTGGGTCTCTACAGCCAGGCGTTTGCGGTGATGATGAAGCCAGTTTTCCTGCTGACCGGACCGCTCACCGGCATCATGTTACCCACCTTGTCCCGGTCGCACGACGACCCGGCCGCATACCGAACGCTGCTGCTGTCGTTTTACCGATTGGTGGCGGCGATCTGCATTCCGGTGGGCGTGGGACTGGCGCTCGTGGCGCGCGAGACGATGCTCGTCCTCGGCGGCGACCGCTGGGTTGACGCTGGCCCGCTGCTCGAAGCGCTCGCTCTGAGCGTGGTGGTACAGGGGTTCGTCAACGTGTCGGGGAGCGTGCTTTCGTCGGTGGGAAGTGCCGACCGGCTGTTTTTTAGCGGTCTGGCCGTGACGGCCGCGTTGTGCGCCGGTTTTACCGGCGCGATGTTCGTGGGGCGCTCGCCGGCCCAAACGGCGCTAGCCATGTCGTACAGCTACACGTTGGTGATGGGGCTGACCGCCTGGCCCTATTTGCGCTACTGTTTCGCCTCAGTGGGAGTGCCGGCCGAAGCGCTGCTTGGCTACGTCTGGCCGGCGGTCCGGGCGGGTCTCGGCATGGCCGTTGCCGTTATGGCGTGTCGGTTCGGCTTGCCGACGTGCGGAGAATTCTCCACGGCCACGCAGTTGACAATCTTGGTGGCCGTCGGCGTCGTCGCCTACGCCATCTTGGCCCGCGCCGAGCTGCGCTGGTTGGTCACGCAGTGGTCGCGGCTGCGCGGGGGGTGAAGGCAGCCCCTCCGAGGCCGCCAGACAACCTGACAACGGCCCTCGAACTTTAAGAACGACCGAAAAATAACTTCCTCTTTTCCCACCTCTCCCTTGGGGAGAGGCCGGGTGAGGGGAATTCATTCTGCGGAAGTTGTTTTTCGGTCGTTCCTTAGAGCGCAGGTCCGGGCCCGCGTGGCCGATCCGCAATGGCCAAATTTGTTTGAGATCGCCAAGGGCCGGTTTTGATTGGCAGACCGACGCAACGGAGGTAGCATATGCCTACGCCCCCGGGCGGGGAATCTAGAGCCCAACCAACAACCGGACCGGTTGTCGCAAGCCAACGGGCAATAGGAACGACCGAAGAATAACTTCCTCCTTTTGCACCTCTCCCCCTGGGAGAGGCCGGGTGAGGGGCATTCATTCTGCGGAAGT
>CAYWTU010000457.1:0-4298 GCA_964461275.1 uncultured Pirellulales bacterium
AGCCCGATGCCTTGTCGCTTATCTCCCCCCTGACAAGCAAATCCATGCACCGCCTTACCTTGCCCGCCCTGGGTCTGTGGCTGCTTGCCGGTGTTCCGGCCTTGGCCAGCGACCTGTTCTGGAACGTCAACCCCAGCGACTACGCCGTAAGCGCCCATGCGCCGGTCCATGCGGCCGGCTATCAGGCCGAACGCGTCGTCCAGCGACAAGATCGCGAAAGCGCCGATCCGCGCACGTTCGAGCGCAGTCAGCCGGAAGGGGTAGCGCCCAGCCGCCGCGAACCGGCGCCCCGCCAATACATCGATCGCGAACCGCGCCGAGAAACCGAGCCCGCCCGCGAGTACATCGATGGTCCGCCGCCGGGTGAGGTCGTCTCGGCTCCCGAGGCGCCCTCGCACGAACCAGGTCAGGTTGTGTATCCAGGTGAGGGCATTTCCGGTGATGGTTGCGGACACGAAGGATTCGCATCGCTGGACTGCGCACCGTTGTGCGGGTCAATGCACGGACACTGCTGTGATGGCGACGCGGGCCACTGCACGGACAGCATTGATCGTTCATTGCACGCTCGATTGAAGATGGCCTGGTGGCGCATCTGGCATCCGCACTACTGGTTCCGTCACCCGCACGCAGACCTGGCTGCACACGGTTGCGACCACGGTCACTGTGGAATTGAGCACTGCGACCACAGCGATTGCGGCGACTATGGTTGCAGCTCGATGGGCTGCGACTTCGGAGGCTGCTGCATGGACGGCTGCTTTGACGGCGGCGACTGCCACGGCGGTAACGTGAGCCACTACGGCGGCCTGGGTTACATTTACAACGAAGGTATGGTTGGCGTGCAGTTGTCGGCCTCGGGAGTCGTTGCGTCGTACTCCACTGAAGCAGTCCGTCAGCCTTCTAGTCGCCAAGGGCAAGTATCGCGTTCCGAAGGCCAGCGGCGCTACGCCCATCAGGGAGAAACCGAACCGGCCTCCAGCCAGCGTCCGGCCCGGTCCTCGGCCAGCGACAGCCAGCCGATGATGATCGAGGCGCGGCCGACCGGTTTGGACCGAGGGGCCGACGCCGACCACGACCGGGTGAATTTGTTCCGCCCATTGCCGAACGACGTGATCTGACCGTCCGGCAAGACGCCTGTCGCCTAGCGACGGTCGAATCTACTGCAACCAAAAAGCCTGCTTGCGTGGCGCCGTTGGGGAGAACGGCGCCACGCGGCAGGCTGTTTTTGTTCCGGAGTTGAGGCGCCTTTGCTTCAAGCTGCCCGGCGGCATGACAACTGCACCTAGGTTCAGCGTCCCGCCATGTAAGCGCTGCGCGGCCAAACTCTGGCGAGTTCGGCGACGGCAAGATGTGCCGGTGGGTCAAAAGTTGACGTGGATGGCCGATTCGCCGGGCGCATCTGGGCAGCCGATGGGGAGGAAACGGTTGAAGCCATCCGACCCACCTTACCGATACCACGATTACCGGCTTGCCGGGAGGGCGGGATTTTCTCAATCCCGTTTCAGGATAGAGATCATGGTAGGTCGACGGACCGACGTACCATGATCTTTTTTGTTGGCGATCATTTTCGTTGGCGTGCGGGTTGGCCCAGCCCGATCAATCGGCTATTCGAGGCCGACCACGTCGGCGACACGTTGCCGCAGTTCCGAGCAAAGCTGCGTGAGATCGGGGCCCTGCATAGCCAACTCCGCGGCGTTCGCCGTCGGGCTGACGACGTCGAGCGGCGCCGCGGCGGGTCGCGCGCCGCCGATCAACACGGGGGTTTGGCCGTCGTGCGCGTGGGTGCGATTACGGCCGGCCTGTTTCGAGGCATACAGGGCCGAGTCGGCCCGTTCGATCAGCGTCGACGGCGCCTCGTCGGGCCGGATCGAAGCCAATCCCAGGCTGACCGTAACGCTGAAGTCTTCTTCGCCCAGTCGGAACGGTTGTTGGGCGATCGCCTGGCGCGACCGCTCGGCCACCAACGATGCCTGGGCCATTTGCACACCGCTGAGCAACACGGCGAATTCTTCGCCGCCGTAGCGGGCCACGACGTCGTTCTCGCTAAACGTGCTCAGCAGCACGCGGGCCACGCCCCGCAACACCCGGTCGCCCGCCAAATGGCCGTGCCGGTCGTTGAACCGTTTGAAGTGATCGACGTCGATGAGCAGCACGTTAACCGGGGTGCCATGCCGGACATGTTCGGCGATGCGCCGCTGGAGCTCGTTGTCGAACGCCCGGCGGTTCGCTAATCCGGTCAGAACGTCGGTGTGCGCTGCGGCCATGTACTGTTCGATTTGGCCGGCCTGCTCTTGTAAGCGGGCCTCGGCGGAGGCCAATTCCTGACGGAGCGACTGATTGGCGTCCACCGTGCGTTCGACCAACCCCAGCACCGGGTCGTCGGCGCCGTTGGCGTTGACGGCGGTCGCCTGAAACAGAGTCAGGTCGTGGTTGAGCGAATCGACCCGGGAAAGCTGCTGTTCCACCTGGCAGGCCATGCCGGTGGCCAGCCCGTGCAACCGTCCGATGAGGTCGAAAACCCTTTGCCGCTCCAGCTGCGAGTTCTGCAGGTGTTGCCGACGGACCGACCAGCCAAACGCCAACCATGTCACCGCCTGCGCAGCGGCCAACACAGCCAGCAGGCCCAGGGCCAGCATCAGCGTTTGGACGGAAACATCCATGGGGAATTGGTCGGACTCGGGAGATACGACGCGACGCAACGGGCTGGGTTTTCCAGGAACAATGGGGCGCTCAAGCCTAGGCCGACCCGATCGCAAGTCAATCAGTCGCAAGCGGTTTGAGCGATAGAAGCGGCGGCTCTCCACGACGGCCGCCGGCAGCGACGGAAAAATGGCCAGCCGGGGGGCGGGAATTATCGTAATTCTCGGTACAATTCGACCAACCGTGTCAGGCGACCCCTGGTATGTCCCAGACGCGAGTCGCGACCGCGAAGACTCTCTATTTTTCGTATCTCCCTGGGCACGGCAATTGGTCCCGGTTCGGGGCCACCATCGAACGGACGCGGGGACTGTCCCGCACCAGGAGGCTGCGGGTGCTAACGCTCGTGACCGGTGCATCCGGTTTGGTCGGCAACAATATCGTGCGTTTGCTTGTCGAACGCGGCGAGCAGATCCGCGTGCTCAGCCGCGGCGCCTCAGACGGACGCCCCTACGGACAATTAGACGTGCAGCAGGTGCGGTGCGACATTCGCGACGCTGAGGCTGTCCGCCGCGCTTGCGATGGCGTCGACCGCGTGATTCATGCCGCGGCGCACGTTCATATTGGTTGGAGCGGGTTTCAACAACACCAGACCGTCAACGTGGAAGGCGCGCGAAATGTAGCGGCGGCGGCGCTGGCCGCGGGGGTGCGCCTGGTTCATGTGTCGAGCGTTGACACTTTGGGCATCGGCACGCGCCGCGAGCCGGCGCATGAAGAGAGCCCCCCTAAAGGTCACGTCGATTGCCCCTATGTGGTCACCAAGCGGGCCGCCGAGCAGGCGCTATTGGAACTGCAACAGGACGGGCTCGACGTGGTGATCGTCAACCCCTGCTATATGCTCGGCCCTTGGGATTGGAAGCCGTCATCGGGACGAATGTTGTTGGAGATTGCCCGCGGTTTGGGGCTCTTCGCGCCGCCGGGAGGCAACGACTTTTGCGACGCGCGGGACGTGGCGGCGGGGATTTTGCTGGCGGCCGAATTGGGACAAACGGGCCGCCGCTACATCCTCACCGGCGAGGCTTTTTCCTATTTCGAGGCCTGGTCTCTGTTCGCCGAGGTGACCGGCGCCCGTCAACCGCAGGGAGTGGCTTGGCCCTGGGTGCAACGGGCGGCCGGCAAGTTCGGCGACGCCTGGGGCCGGTTGTGCGGCAAGGAGCCGGACATCAATTCCGCCGCGGTGGCCATCGCTGGCCTGCCGCACCATTTCTGCGGCGCTCGGGCGCAGTCCGAACTGGGTTTCCAACATCGTCCGCTGCGGGAGAGCGCCGAAGACGCCTGGCGGTGGTTCCGCGAGTACGGTTACGCCTGATCGACAGCGATCGTATTCACTGCGGCGACAGCAATTCTTTTTAACGCGGTGTTGGCGATCGTTTTCACGGCGACGGCGGGGCGGCGCCGTTGGACGGCGGTTCGAGAGGCTTGGCGACAATCTGCGGCGGGCGGCGTGCTTGCTGCTTCAGGTCGGTCAGCAACTTGAGCTGTTGGGGCGTCAGAAGCCGATCGATCTCGGTGGTCATTTCTCCGCGCAGCGCGTCGATTTGCGCCTGAATCGCTTCGATGCGACGTTGGTATTTGTCTTGGATGTCGTAGATGGCCAGACGCTG
>CAYWTU010000458.1:0-4292 GCA_964461275.1 uncultured Pirellulales bacterium
CGATCCTGCAAACCGACTACTACCAGTTGGCCGCTGCGCTGGCGGGCGTGGTGCACGGCGAGCGCCCGCTGCCCGGCGACTTTGCGGCCACGCACGTTGACACCGCGGCGCTCGAACGGCAGCGGCAGGCGGTGGCGGCGCGGCTCGTCGCTTTGGCTGAGCTGGCTCGGCTCCGCGCGGCGCCGGCGCACGCTGCCACGCAATTCAATGAAGCGCAATCGGCGACCTCCGCGCCGGTGCTGAGTTGGGATTTCACGCGGCCCGCGGCCGAAGTCGACCCCCAGGGCCGGATCGAGCTTAGCGGTGACGCCGTTTGGAACGCCGCGGGGCTGCACGTGGCGGGGCCGGATCGGTTTGCCCAGTGGCCGCTCGACGTTGATCTCACGGAGAAAACGCTCGAGGCTTGGGTGCGGCTGGACAACGTGACGCAGCAAGGGGGCGCCGTCATAAGCGTCGAGTCGCCCGCCAACAACGCGTTCGATGCGATCGTGTTTGGCGAGCGAATGCCCGGTCGGTGGATGGCGGGAAGCGAAGGGTTCGTTCGCACGCGCGACCTGGAAGGCGAGGCAGAGCTGGCCGAGGCCAGTCAGGTGATTCACACGGCCATCACCTATGCGCTCAACGGAGAGATAAGCGTCTACCGGCACGGCCGGCCTTACGGGCCGCCTTACACCGTCGCCCCGCCCGCGCCGTTTAAGGCGGGGCAGTCGCGGGTGCTATTTGGACTGCGGCATCATCCACCCGGCGGCAACAAGGTTCTGTCGGGCGCGATCGTGCGAGCGGCGATCTACAATCGGGCCCTGACGCCTGAAGAGGTCGCCGTTTCTGCGCGGCGCGAACCCACCTGGCGCGACCCACAGGCCGCACTCAAGTCGTTGACGGTCGACGAACAAGCCGAACGCCAGAAGCTGGAACGCGAATTGGCCCACTTGGACGACCTGCGACGGCGGGCTGCGCTGGGCACGGTTTATGCCAACGTCCCCCAACAGCCGAAGGCGCCGACCACCGTGTTGGCACGCGGCAATCCGGCGCAACCGGGCGCCGCCGTCGAGCCGGCGGGCGTGCGGGCATTGGGCGAGGCGTCGGCCGACTGGGGGCTGTCCCCCGAGGCGCCGGAAGGTGAGCGGCGGCGACAATTGGCGCGCTGGCTGACCAGCCCCGACAATCCGCTGACCGCCCGAGTGATCGTCAATCGGCTCTGGCAGCACCATTTTGGCGTGGGACTCGTCGATACCCCCAACGATTTCGGTTTCAGCGGCGGACGGCCCAGCCATCCCGAATTGCTCGATTGGCTGGCCTGCGAATTGATCGACAGCGGCTGGCGGATTAAGCACGTACAACGACTGATTCTCGATTCGGCGGCCTATCGCCGTTCGGCCGCCTCGCGGGTGGATGCCATGGCGGCGGACGCCGACAATCGCCTGCTGTGGCGGTTCACACCGCGGCGGCTGGAGGCCGAGGCGCTGCGCGACGCGCTGCTGAGTGTCGCGGGGCAAATGAATCCGGCCATGGGCGGGCCAGGGTTTCACGATTTCCGGGCGGTCGATCGCGGCGGCACGCAGTTCTACGAACCATGGGACGCCGTGGGATCCAGCTTCCAGCGCCGCAGTGTCTATCGCACTTGGGCTCGCAGCGGCCGAAATCCGCTGTTGGACGCGCTGGACTGTCCCGATCCCTCCACCACCACGCCCCGCCGCGCCGTCACCACCACCCCGCTGCAAGCGCTGGCTATGCTGAACCAGTCGTTCGTACTTCGCGCGGCGGAGGCGTTGGCCCAGCGGGCCGCGGCACAATCCAGCCATCCGGCGGCGCAGGTCGACCGCGTTTACCGGTGGGCGTTGCAGCGGTCGCCGGACGATGTGGAGCGTGAGTTGGCGACCGAACATGCGGCGGAACACGGCCTGCCGGCGCTGTGCCGGGTGCTGCTCAATGCCAGCGAGTTTTTGTATGTCGATTGAGAGCAAGTTCCACACGCGGCGCGATGTTTTGCACTGGACCGTCGGTGGCCTGACCGGCGCCGCACTGGCTACGCTGTGGGCCCCTCCGCGCTCAGCCTGGGCCGAGCCGGTCGCCGGCGAGGCGGACGATCCGCCGCCGCATCATCCGCCCCGTGCCCGCCAGGCAATCCACATTTGCTTGTGCGGGGCGATGAGCCACTTGGACACGTTCGACTACAAACCGGCGCTGGAGAAACTGCACGGCAAATCACTGACCACCGACGAGCGGCCCGACGTGTTCTTTGGCCAGGTGGGATTGCTGCGGCAGAGCGATTGGAAGTTTCGCCAGTACGGCCAGTCCGGTCGCTGGGTGTCTGACCTGTTTCCGAACTTGGGCCAGCAGGTGGATGAGTTGACCATCGTGCATTCGATGGTCGCGGAGACCTCGAACCACACGCCCGGCACGTTTCAGGAGAACACCGGGTTTCGCCTCAATGGGTTTCCGGTGCTCGGTTCGTGGTTGTCGTTTGGATTGGGCGCCGAGACCGACGAGTTGCCGGCGTTTGTGGTGCTGCCCGACGCCCGCGGGTTCCCGGCCGGTGGTTCCATCAATTGGACCAACGGCTTCTTGCCGGCCAGGCATCAGGGCGTAGCGTTGCGAACGCGCGGGCAAGTGCTCGACGATTTGGCGCCGGCGCGGCCGATTGAGCCGCGAACCGAACGGGCCGATCGGCAGTTGCTCGAGCGTCTCAATCGACGTCATCTCGACTTGCATCCCGGCGACGACGCATTGGCGGCGCGGCTGCGGAGTTATGAACTGGCGGCTAAGATGCAGTTGGCCGTTCCCTCCGTTGCGCGGCTGGAGGACGAAACGGCCGAGACACACGCCCTGTACGGCTTGGATCGGCCGGAAACGGTTGATTTTGGCCGCGGTTGCCTGCTCGCGCGCCGGCTGCTCGAGCAAGGCGTACGATTCGTGCAACTCTTCTCGGGGGGCTCGTTCGGCAATCCCCGCATCAACTGGGACGGCCACGAAGACATGCAAAAGAATCACGGCGGCGAAGCCATTCGCATCGACAAGCCGGTGGCAGGTTTGTTGGCCGATTTGCGTCGCCGCGGAATGCTGGACGACACACTGGTGTTGTTCACCACGGAATTCGGCCGCACGCCGTTCACACAGAGCGCCGACGGCGTGTTGGGGCTGGGCCGCGACCACAACCAGTATGGGTTCACCGTGTGGATGGCCGGTGCGGGATTGAAGCGCGGCCTAAGTTACGGAGCAACGGACGACGTGGGGTACAAAGCGGTCGAGAGCCCGGTCGACTGGCACGACTTCCATGCCACGGTGCTGCACCTGTTGGGTATCGACCACGAGCGGCTGACGTTCTACCACAACGGCATCCGCCGCCGGTTGACGAACGTCCACGGGCGCGTGATGCGGCAGTGGTTGGCGTGATCGGGCGACGGGCGGCCCAAGCGCCGCTGCGGCAATTTCGCACGGGGCCGCCTACTTCGAGAATCGATGTTTCGACCTTCGACGCCACAACGCCACAAGCGCGGCCCCCGCGACGGCCAGCACCCCAGTGGACGGCTCAGGAATCGGGCGGGCGTCGAGCGCCACGCTGTCATAGTACATGATGGCCGGCGCCAGTGAGAACAGCGGCGGCGCGGCCCAGAGCGCCAGTCGCAAGTTTTGCCCGGCCAATGGTTCGCTGGCCCCAGAGGTGAATGGCAACTGCACCAATGAGAAGACCCCTGGCGTCAGAGGAACGGTGTTCAAATCTTGAGCGAGCACGGTTGAGCCGGCCAGGAGTTGAACGAGATACTGACTGCCGTCCGCCACCGTCTGCCCCACGAGAACCTCGAGCGTGTACTGCGTGTTGTTGGTCAACACCGACGACAACGTCTGTCGCAAGGGGAATGGCGAGCCAAAACCGGCGTCCAAGGCGACGCCCACGTTCAAACCGTCGGGCGCCTCGCCGACAAAGTCCGTCGACAAGGGGTTGGCCACAAACCCGCCAGTCCAGCCGGTTGGATTGACGATGGGAGTCAGCGGAAATTCGGGAACGGCTGGATCTTCAAAGCTGGGATTGTTGATGGGCAGTGGGACCGCCTTGGCCGTGGAATGAACCCAGCAAACCGATGCCAGGACCAGCCAACGCCAACCAATCGGGTTGCGATACATGAGCTTGCTCCTTTTCGCCGACGAGAACCAATGAGGCCGACATTCCCCGTCCGCGGATTGTAGGATCCAGGCGGGGGAGACACAAATCGGGCCGCGCCCTGACGGCGCGAAGTCGCGGGCGCCGACGGGCGTTGCCGCCGCGGCTAGGCTCGGCCAGTCAACCGCATCTT
>CAYWTU010000459.1:0-4285 GCA_964461275.1 uncultured Pirellulales bacterium
CCAGGGTGGCGAACGCCGCGCAAACATGAAGCCAGTTTCATGCCGTCCTCAAACTGTCCAACCCAAACTGAACGCCGTTGGCCGCCGCTGGCCAGCTACAACCCAAAATTAAAGATCGACTCGGTGGTTTTCGACTCGTCGAAGTCGACCAGCGGCGCCTCGTGCCGCAATAAGTCGAACACCCTGTACGGCCCCGTCACCACCTCGTCACCCGGCTCCATGCCCGACACGATTTCCACCCGCTGATCGTCGGCAATGCCGGGCTGAACGGTGCGCCACTGGCAGCGCCCGTTTTGCCGCAGAGCCACCACGTGGTAGAAGCGTCGCAGCGGGTCAGACGGCGCGCCGGGGCCCGTGCTGATCGGCGCGGCCTGGCTTACCAAGTCGGGCGGCAACTCTTTGCCGCGGCGTTGGAGCACGGATTGCACCGGCACCGTCACCACGTCGTCATGGGCGTCGACCTCAATCGCCACGTTGGCGTTCATCCCCAAACGCAACTGTGCTGGTTTGTCTTCCAAGTCAATCCAGGCCTCGAACCGCGCGACCTTGTCTTGGCTATTAGGAGCGGTTGGCGAGCCGGCGTTTTTCGCCAGCGTGTTGAGCGCCTTGGGGGCCAACTGTCGGACCTTTCCGCGGAGCCGATCGGTCCGCTGATATGGCAAATGCACGCTGGCCACCTGGCCGGCCGCCAGCAGCGGCGCGTCGGCCTCGTCGATCCAGGCTCGCATGAACATCGTGCTGACGTCGCTGATCACCATGATTACGCTGCCGGGGACTCCGATGGCGCCCATCACCACCACCTCGCCTTCTTGCAGCACCACGCGCGAGACCATGCCGTCGATAGGCGAATAGATGGTTGTGTCGCGCAGCTCCTCGCGAGCCTTCGAGACGCGCGATTCCGCTTCGGCCAACTCCGCCTGTTTCAGCCGCAGACGGGTCTGGGCCTGCTCGAGCAGCGTCCGCAGGTCGGCCAGCTTTTCTTCGGTGACCGCCCGGGTGTCCAGCAGCTTGCTGTTTCGCTCCCAGTCGCGCTGGGCCTTTTCGATCTCCGAGTGGGTCAGGTCGATCGCGGCATGAAGTTGTTCAATGCGGGCCTCGGCGGCGGCGACTTCGGCCTTCTTGGCGGCCGCGTCCAATTGCACAATCAATTCGCCCCGTTTGACGTGCTGCCCTTCCTTGACCGGCACATGCAAGATCTTGGCCACCACTTGAGCGGTGATGTCCACCTCGACCTCGGCGTCTACTTCGCCGGTGGCCTCGACTGTGCGGACGATCCGCCGGCGATCGGCCTTCTCGCTGGTCACCTCCAAGGGTTTGGTCCCCTGCCACTGCCAAGGCGGAACTTCGCTCCGCCGTCCATAGCGCAGGTAGCCCGCGCCGGCCAGCGCGGCCGACCCGATCGTCGCCAAGATTACGATCCATTTCAGCATCGGTTTGTCTGCTCGGGAAAAGGTTCGTGCACCCAACCGTCCGGCGGGGCCCCGCAGCATATCGCGCCGCGGCGGTGGGGACCAATTGGCCATTCCATGTGAAAGACCTGCCCGATGTCATTCGCCGGCCCAACGACAGCATTGTCAGCCCCGGCCCGAAGCGGTACCTTTGATGACGTCCGGCCACTCTGAAAAGCGAAAACTGAAAGTGCCGCGCCGCCTTCCGACATTGGGAGTCCCCGACCATGTCCTACCCGCGTTTTGGTGGAATGAAATTTCTGGCCGTGGCCGCCTTGGCCGCAACGCTTGGTTGCGGCGGCCCGACCGGCTCCAAGCCGTCCGGCGATATCTCGCTATTTCCGCTCTTGGCCGAAGGATGGCTCAACGGCTCGGCCCCCGGCGAGCAGTCGCTGGCGGGCAAGGTCGTGGTGGTCAACGTCTGGGCCTATTGGTGAGGCCCTTGCCGCTATGAGGCGAAGCACCTGGTTCAGGTGCAACAGCGGTACCGGGACAAGGGGGTGGAGTTCGTCGGTCTGACGCACGAGGGGGCCAGCGCCAAGCTGGAAAGTGAAGCCTTTCTCAAAGACGAAAACATCTCCTGGGTCAACGGTTACGGCGCCAACGCAACCATCGACCGTCTGGGCGTCGAGGCCTTCCCGACCACATTCGTGATCGGCAAGAACGGCCGGGTCTACTGGTCGGCGACTGGCGCGGGACTCGAAGGCGTATTGGAACGGGCGATCGAAGAAGCGCTACAGGCCGAGTCGTAGTACAGGGCTCGCGTCCGATCAGACATTCGGCAGCGCCCAAGGGCTGCGGTACGGCCGCTCCAGCCAGGTGTTGGCCTCGGCGTCGTCGATGATCGTCTCGTTGGCCGCGTCCCAGCGAATCTTCCGGCCGAGACGAATGGCGATATTTCCCAAATGGCAGGCCGTGGCCGTGCGGTGGCCAATTTCCACGTCGCAAATTGGCCGCTGGCGACTGGCGATGCAATCGAGCCAATCGGCGAAATGGTCGCGGCTGCGATACAGCTCGACGGCCGAGCCCGTGAGTTGCGGAGCCTGTGCGATGTCCGCCGGTTCGGACTTCAGTTCCTTACGCGAAACAGAAATCTTGCCGGCTTCACCTTCGAACACAGTCGCGCCGCCGCCGACATCCATGCTGGCGATCAACTTGACGTCGCCCGGGTAATCGTAGACAGCGCGGAAGTACTGCGGCACTTCATAGAGACCGTCGGGAGCGTAGCGGGCCGTCCCTTCGACGGCCAGCGGACCTGTCCCGTCGAACCCCAGCCCCCAGTGGGCGATGTCGATGGAGTGCGCGCCCCAATTCGTCATTTGGCCGCCGGAATAGTCCCAAAAGAAGCGGAAGTTGTAATGGACGCGGCCGACGTTGTACGCCCGCCAGGGGGCCGGCCCCAACCAGGCCTCGTAGTTCAGTTCCGGCGGCGGCTTGCCGTCGGGCGCCGCCTGTCCCTTGAAGTTGACGCCATTGATGCCGCACTGAACGGTGTGCACCTTTCCCAAGGCGCCGCCGCGAACCAATTCGCACGCGCGGCGAAACCGGTCGTTCGATCGCTGCATGCTGCCGGTCTGCACCACGCGCTGATGCCGGCGGGCGGCGGCCACCATCGCCCGACCGTCGGCCACCGTAAGCGACAGCGGCTTCTCGCAATAAACGTCCTTGCCGGCGGCGCATGCATCGATCGTCATGAGCGCGTGCCAATGGTCCGGCACGGTCACTACTACGCCGTCCACGTCGCGATCGTCCAACACGCGACGATAGTCGTCGTAGGCTTGGCATGGCCGGCCCATTTTTTCGGCCACTCTCTTTTGCCCAGCCGCCAAGCGGTGCTGGTCGACGTCGCAGACCGCCACCGTGTCCGCCCGATGGGCAAGCTGAAACAGCGAGGCCAGGTTGTTGCTCCCTTGGTTGCCGACGCCGATATGCGCCACGCGAACGCGCTCGCTGGGGGGCGCTTCGTCGCCGCCGGCCACTGCGCGGCGGGGAACGATCAACGGAAAACCGGCCGCCGCCAAACTTGCGGCTTTGAGGACGCCGCGGCGCGAGAGGGGGGCGCGCGATGGTTCGGTTTGCATCGAAAAACACCTAACTTGGAACGGGGACGATCGATTTTACTCGGTGGGCAGTCGGTTGGCATTTGAGCGGCGGTTGGCGTCCGATCGGGTCAACAGTGAAACCGCGACCAGCACCGCGAAGCTCAGGGGAATAGTGACGATGCCCGGCTGGCTAAACGGGGCCCAGGCCCGTTCGGGTGGTAGGCCGTAGACGTCCTTGAAGGTGTCGCCGCTGAGCAGAATCCAGGCCAGCGAACTGGTCATGCCGACCAGAATCGAGGCGGTGATTCCTTGCCGCGTCGTGCCGCGCCAAAACAGCAGCATGACCAGCGCGGGCAGGTTGGCCGAGGCCGCCACGCTGAACGCCCAGCCTACCAAGAAGCTGACGTTCATCTGTTCGAAAACGATCCCCAGCCCGATCGCCGCGCAGCCCACCGCCGCCGCCGTCCACTTGCCCGCCCTAACCTTTTCGTGATCGGTCAGGCGGACTTTCGCCACGCCGCTTAGCAAGTCGTGCACCACCGCCCCACTGGCCGCGACGATCAATCCGCTGACCGTGCCCAAGACCGTGGTGAACGCAATCGCCGAGATCATGGCGAACAGCAGCTCGCCAAAACTGCGGGCCAACAGCGGCGCCGCCATATTGTTGTTGGGGCTGGTGACGTCGATCACGCCGCCGGTCATCGCCCCGAAGCCCAGATAGAACGTCAGCAGGTAGAAAAACCCGATCGTCGCGATCCCCACCAACGTGCTCTTGCGGGCGGCGTTTTGATCCTT
>CAYWTU010000460.1:0-4276 GCA_964461275.1 uncultured Pirellulales bacterium
TGTGCCTCGGGGAAAGCGGCGATCAACGCGTCGTCCTGATCGACCAAAGGTTTGAGCAGGTCCAGCGACAACATCTTCTGCCGCGAAGTCCAGGCTTCAGCCGGCGTTCCGCCGTAAGAGGTGTTGATCATTCCAACCGCCACGCCGAGCTCATGTTGCAGGTGTCGACCGAAGTAATATGCCACAGCCGAGAAATCTTTGACCGATTCGGGCGTGCAGACCGCCCAGCGAGCGTCGACTTCAGTTTGCGGCTGATCGGTGGCTAGACGCGGCACGGTAAACAGCCGCAGGCGCGGATTGTTGGCGCCGGCGATGTTCTTCTCCGGATCGGCGCTGGCCGACATCGGCCACTGCATGTTCGACTGGCCGCTGGCAATCCAAACCTCGCCAATATGGACGTCCTTGATCGTCACTTTTTCGTGCGGGCATTCGATGGCCAACTCGTGCGGACCGCCGGCTGTGAGCTTGTCAAATTTCACCATCCATTTGCCGTCCTTGGCCGACGTCGTGCGCTCCTGGCCAGCGAGCTTGACGACGATCGCTTCGCCCGCGTCAGCCGTCCCCCAAACCGGAATCTCCATTCCTTGTTGCAACACGGCGCCGTCGCTGAACAGGGCATGTGGTTTGACCTTGGCGGCCGCCGGCATGGCGAAAAACGCCAGCGACATGCTCAACCAGGCCAGGGCCATGTGCCCCACGGCGGACACGGAAAGGCCAAGCAAGCTACGAGTCCGAACCAACATGATATGACTCCACGGTGTCGATGACGGGCCGGCATCAGGCGTCCGGCGAAGGCCGACGGGGTAGGGCAAAGGGACATTCAGTGTGTCGCCAGGATAAACCGCCCCACGGCGTGCGTCTACCGTCCGAGGCAGGAAAAGACCGGCGGAAAAGTGCCGGCGCGCCGTCGGCGAGGGCAACTACCGGCTGACGCCGATGAAGAAGCTGAAGTTCTGAATCTGGTCGCCTGGACCACGGTTAACCGGCACGGCAAAGTCCAACGCGATCGGCGCCGGACCCAGGGCCGGAATTGAGATTCGCAGCCCAAAACCGGGGGACACGCGGAAGTCGTCGGTGAACTTGAAGCTGTTCTCCACCGTCCCCGCGTCACAGAATACAACGCCCCGCAGGACATCGTCGGCCGTGATCGGAAACATGTACTCGATCGACGACAGCATTTGGAATCGGCCGCCGGTGAACACGCCCAGCTCCTGTGGCCCTACGCCGCGGAACCGGAAACCGCGGATCGTGGAGAATCCGCCCGCGTAATACTTTTCAAAAATCGGCGTCTGCGTGCCGGCAATGCCCATCGAGCCGGCCAGCGTCAAGACGTGCCTGCCCGATCCGTCCGGCCGCTGCCGAAGCGTGAAGTATTTCCGCAGATCGATGTCGCCGCGGGGAAAGCTGAATTCACCGAAGGCCTGTTCGAATGACAGCTCGATGCGGTGTCCCTCGGTGGGCAAAAAGGCGCTGTCGCGGGTGTCTTGAATGATCGACCAGCGACTGGAGTAAAAATCGGTGTGCCCCACCGCCTCGGCCAACGAAGGAATCGCCAGCGTCGTGGGATTCGACAGTTTCACATCTTCCAGCCGCAACGACCAAACGGCCGACAGATCGGGCCGAATTTGGTAGCCCAACGTGCCGGTCCCGCCGACGCGCTGCTCAGTCCAGTCACGATACTGTCGATTGAAGAAGTAGCCGTTGATGCCGGCGCTAATCGGCGTGTTGAAGATGTAGGGGTCGCGGAAGGTGATGCCGTAGCGCTGGAACTGCGTGCCAGGCACCGCCTCCAGGCGGAACTGCTGGCCTCGACCGCGAAAGGCCGTGCCGTTGCGAATCTCCGAAAACCGCCGCGGCCAGCGCGTAATGTCAAAGTTCTGTTCGTCCAACACGAAATTGCCGACCAATCCGGCGTTCGAATTTACGCCGACGCCCATCATGATCCGACCGGTCTGCGTCTCTTCCACGTAGACATCGACCGGAACCTCGGGCAGCGGATCCTCGACGGGGCCGCCGCCATTCAAGTAGCCGCCGTCGGGGAACAACTCCCCGGCGTTGCCGTAGCCCCCCGGCGGCGTGTAGTTGGGCGGGGCAGTGGACGGGTAGACCGGCGGTGGAGCGCCCAGGGGCGCGGGACTGGCCTGCGGCGCAGCCCCGGCAAAGCCGCCAGGGGGACCGTAGGGCGAAGGCTCGGCGTAAGGGGCGCCGTTGTACGGCGCCGCGCCAGCACGTGGCGCTTGGGCCACGCGAGTCTCGTTCGAGGGTCGCCAGGGACTGCCCACCCCCGGCGAAGTCTGCCGGCCGCTGGCGTTCCAGCCTGGGTCCTGGCCGCGAATGATGATTCGTTCTTGGGGACGAGCCGCGTCGGGCGCTTTGATCGCGGCGCGTGGCGCCTGCGAGTCGGCCCTGTTGAAGTCCGGCGAATTTACGGCGGCACGCTCGACTGGCGGCGCCGTCACAATGTCGATATCGAGCAACTTCTCACCCGGCGCCAGCGGAGGTTCGGACGCTGGCCGTTGCACCGTGTGGGCCGGCGGGTCGGGGCTTTGACCACGGACGTCGTTGCGACGCGGCCGCTCGGCCAGCTCCTTCTCGTCGTCCTCGTCCGGAAGCGTGAACACGATCCGCGGCGCGTTGCCCAACGCCGGGTTGTTCTGGAAGATGGCCGAAGCCCGCAGGCGGCGCTCGCTGGCCCGTAATTCACGGGTGTCGGCGATGTCGCCCGGTCGAATGGAAAGCCGATTGAGCACCGCGGTTTGCCGGGTGTGCGGGTTTTCACCGCCAATGTGCACGTTGATCCGCCCCACGCGGTACTGGGCGCCCTCTTCCAATTTGTAGACCAGGTCGAGTTGCCCCGGATCTTCCAAGAACCGCGGCTCGGCCCGGACGTCGGCAAACACGTAGCCCCGCCCGCCGTAAACATCCTGGATGGAGAGTACGTCGCGGTCCATCTTGGCCTGATCGAAAAACTGGCCCGACTCGAGCTTTAAGTCGCCGCTGAGTTCCTCGTTGCTGAATTTAGTGTTGCCCATGAAACGGATGTTGCGGACGACGAATCGCGGGCCTTCGTCGATCACGAACGTGACCTCCACGCGGTCGCGCTCTTCGTTCCACTCGAGTTCGCGGCCGATGCGGGCCTGAAAGTATCCCAGCGCCCGGTAGTACGCGGTGAGCTTGTCGATGTCCGCCGCCAACAGCTCGCGATCCATGAAGCCCTTAAAGAAGAAGAACCGCGGGGGCTTAGAGCTAATTTGCGTCCGCAGGCGGGCGTCGCTGGCGATGGTGTTGCCGATGAACTCGGTGTCGCGAATTTTCTGACGTGGGCCTTCGTGCAACAAGAAGATCACGCCGCGGTCAGTCGGCTGATCGCCCTCCAAGAGCGTGACACGAACCTTCGAGTGGCCTTTCTCTCGATAGAATTCCTCGAGCTTCTTGCGGGCCTCCTCGACCGTGAACGGATCGAGTGGATCGCCGAGGTTCATGTTCACCTGATTGAGCAGCGATTTCTCGCGCCACACTTTTTCACGGCCCAGGAACTTGATGTACTTGATCGTCCGCCGCTCGACCACTTGGAAGATCACCACCAGGCCGCCGGGCGCCTGCTGGTAGTTAGCCCGCACGTCGACGAACATTCGCGAGCGGGTCAGTCGCTGCACATCCTCTTCGACTTGCTTTGGATCGAACGGTCGGCCGGGACGGGTGCGAATTTGCTGCGCGATCCGGTTCAGCGGCACGTCTTGATGCCCCTGTACCTGCACGTCGATCACGTTCTGGCCCGCCAGACTCGCGCTGCTGTCGGCCGCGGCCGACGTCCACGTCTGAGTCAGCGCAAGGCAGCAGACCAGCGCCGCGCGCCACAGGTGCGCGGGCCGACAGCGCGGCGTCAGGTTGACGAGCAGGTGGTTCAAGCGCGTAGCGCGTGTTTTCGACCGACGGACGGGGAGGAGCTTTGGAACTCGGACGGCGTCGCGCCTGGCGCGGCAGTCCGATTCGCCGGACGAAGGTGACAAGTGATGACGAGCGGTGGGAAGTGAACGCCGCGCTATCGAGCGCGTCGCTGCCCGGGCAGAACCCAAGGCGACGTAGAAATACCCAAACCGCCCGTTAGCAACAAGGGAAGCTGGGGGACAAAACCACAGCCCCCGCGACCCGTCTCGCCGCCGTTTTGGATCCCAGGCGCCCGCAGTAGCGGAACTCTCGCACAACTGGCGACAAAATGGATAAGCAGCGCAGGAGACGAAGATTGCCGCGACCTATTTCGCAGCCGGCCTACGGC
>CAYWTU010000461.1:0-4266 GCA_964461275.1 uncultured Pirellulales bacterium
TCCCCAACCGGCGGTGGCCCTGATCCTGCGGCTGCGTCAGGCCGAGGCCGAGAGCGTCAGCGGGCGGATCGACGACCCCAAGAAGGCGCTCGACGCGGTGAAACGCGACGTGCAGGGTTTGTCGCTGCGGTTGACGCCGGTGCAACAGAGCCAATTCGAAACGGCGCTGGACGTCCTCTTGGCACGGTACTGGTTGGTGCAACGGAAGTTCGACCTGGCCTTGCCCCTGTTAAAACAGGCCATGACCGCCGCCGCGGCCAATCGCTCGGGAACCGCCTGGACCGAAGTGCAACTGCGCTACCACATGGCGGCCTGCTACGAAGGCTTGGGGCAATTCGACCGCACCGCCGAGCTGTACGAAGACGCCACGCGGTTGGAGCCGGCGCAGCCACGGCACTACGAGCGGGCCGGACGGGCCTGGGGCCGGACCGGACGCTGGTCGCGGGCGGTTGAACTGTTGGATCAGGCGGTCGCCATGCCCAGTTGTCCGCCCGAGGTGTGGGTGACGATGGCGCACGCACAGCTCCAGTACCAGCTCTCCTTGCCGGTGGTCGAGCGCGACATGTCGGGGTTGGAGCGGGCGCTGGTGGCGGCTAACGATCGCGGCCTGGCGGTCGACGCCCTGCCGCTGTTGACCGCCGACGCGCAAACCTTGGCCGGGAACCCCGACAACGCCTTGTCGGCGCTGGCCACCGCCCAAAGGCAGCGGCCCAATTCACCCGTCTTGTTGCGGGCGTATGTGTTGATGTTGGACCACCTGAACCGGCGCGAAGAAGCCGACCAGGCGCTCGCGAGTTTCGAAACGCACAACGGCGTCAGCCTCGAGACCGAACTGCTGCGGGCCGACTTGCAGCAGGCCCGCGGGAACATGGAACAGGCCCAAGCGGTTTTGACTGGAGCGCTAGATCAGTCCCTCGACCCCGGGCGCCAAACGGTGCTCAAGCACGAGCACGCCGAGTTGGCGTTGCAGACCGGCCGCTGGGACGAAGCGCGGCAAGCGCTGACGGAATTGGCCATAGACCATCCCGAACAACTGCCGATCGTGGAGCAGTTGGCCCGGCTCGAACTGTCACTGGGCGAGTTGTCGAATCTCGAGCGCTGGGAACAGCGCCTCCGGGAGCTGGAAGGGGACGACGGCGCCAGTTGGCGATACTTCCGCGCACGACGCATGTTGGCTGAGGCGGCCGGCCCCTCGGACCCGCGGCTGGACGAGGTTCGCCGGTTGCAGCAGTCGCTCGAAACACTTCGGCCGGGCTGGCCGCAGGCATACGTGCTGGCCGGGCGACTGGCCGACTTGGAAGGCCAATCGATCCGCGCCCGCAAGGCATACCAAACGGCCATCGAGTTTGGCGACACCGATCTGGAATCGTACGAACGGCTGGTGGCGCTGGCCTACGAACAGCAAGACCTGTTGGAAGCGTCGCAGTTCCTGACGCTGTTGGGCGAAGCGGTGAACAATTCCGCTTCGCTGTCGTCGTTGGCAATGAGCGCGGCCGTGCAACAAGGGCAGTTCGAGCGGATGTTGGAATTGGCGGCGGACGCCGCACGGCGCCAGCCCGACGACGCGCTGCCCCAGGTCTGGATGGGGCAAGCGCTCACCTTGGCGGGACGGCGCACCGAGGCGGAGCAAGCGCTGTTGGCGGCCCGCGAAATGGCCCGCGACGACTCCCGACCCGCGTTGGCTCTGGTTGAGTTTTACGTTCGCGGCGGCGACATTCCACAGGCCCGCCAGGCGCTGGAGCAACTGGCCGCCGACCCAAACATCGAAACCTCCGACAAGGCGTTCGCGCTGGCTCAGGGATACGAACTGACGCTCGACGATAAGTCGGCCGAAGAATTCTACCGCCAGGCAATGGAACGCTCAGCGGAACAAGAGACGTTCCTGGTGCGCGCCGCGGCGTTCTTCCATGACCGCGATCCCACCACCGCCGCACGGGCCCTGGCCCAGGCGCTGTCGATCAGCCGTGCCGAAGGCGAGACGCGACGCAACTTGGCTTTGGCTTTGGTCCGCCGGGGCGGGGCGAAGAACCTCGCGGCCGCGCAGGAGTTGTTCCGCGAGCGTGTCGACGTCGAAGCCTCCGACCGCCGACAAGACGTACGCTTGGCCGCCTATTTGTCGCTCCGTTACGGCGACGCGGCGGAGCGGGCCGCGGCGATTGCCCGGATGGAGCAGCTCTTAGAACAAGACAAGACGGAGGCCCCCGACGACCATGTCCTCGTGGCGCGGTTGCTCGAGGCCGACGAGCAACTGGTGGCCGCGGCCGAACACCTGGCCCGTGCCGCGGCCCCTCTCAATCCCTTGCCCGACCACGTGGCCGCATTCGCCGACGCTTTGCTGCGGTTGCAGCAGATCGCCGAAGTTCGCCCGCCGCTGGAAAAACTCGCCGCCCTCGAACCGGACAGCATGAGGTCGCTGCGCTTGCGGGGGCGTTATATGGAGCTGGCCGCCGAGACCGAACAGATTCCGGCGATGCTCACCAGTTCGCTCGGCAAGCAGTACGAAAAACTGGCCGGCCCGTTGCAAAAGTCGGCCTTCTGTTGGCGCGCTGCCGCCTTGTGCGACACTTTGGCGCAAGACGCCCTGGCCAACCAATGGTACGAACGTGCGCTGGAATTGGACCCGGCTGGGTTTCCGGCCTACGTGCGCCACCTGCTCCGCCGCGGCAAGGGCGACGTGGCAATCCGCCTGACGGCCGAACGGTTGAAGCAAGCGCCGACCTCCGATACCGCGCGGCTATTGTGCGAGGCGCTCGTTCGCAACCGCGCCGAACAGGAGACCGCTCGCACGTTGTTGCCCCAAATCCGTCAGGTGGTCGTCAAGCACTCGCAAGACCCCAATCTGCTGACGGCCGCCGGAGATCTGTACTGGCTGGCCGTGGGCGCCGTGGATGAAGCCGAGAAGTTGTATCGCCGCGCGATTCGCATTCGGCCGAACCATTTGCCGGCGCTCAACAACCTGGCGGCTATGCTGTCGGAGAACGCCGTCCAGGCCGCCGCTGCGCAAGAATGGATCGACCAGGCGCTCAATTTCGGCGGGCCCCTCCCCTGGCTGGAAGACACTCGGGCGATGGTCGCCTTACGGCAAGGCGACGTGCGGCTGGCCGTGCGAATCTTGCGAGAATTGGCCAGCGGCCGACACTCATCGCCCCTGACGCTGTTCCATTTGGCCTATGCGTACCAACAAGATGGCGACCAGGCGCTTGCTCGGCTTTCGCTGCGACAGGCGGTGGAACGCAACCTGGACGCTGAACTCCTTACGCCGGCCGAACGGAAACTGCGGCAGGAGTTGGAATCCGCCCTGGCCGAGTAGCCGCCGTCCTACGCGCACATGCCGGGCGAATCCGTGCAAACGCCTTACCCCGCCGGCCAGCGTTGGCCTTGCCAGGTGTCGCGACGCTCAAACTCCGCGTCGATCGCCGCTTTTGTCGCCGGCTTATCCAGGCACCACGCCGGGGCCACGAAATAGTCGGGCGGGGCGTCGCCGCTGATCCGCTCTACCACGCATGAGGGCGGCAGTAGTTCCAGAAAATCGACCAGCGTTCGCACGTATTCGTCGCGCTCCAGCAGTCGCACCTCGCCTGCCGCGTATTGGTCCGCCAAGGGCGTATCGCGAACGACGTACAAATTGTGCAGCTTCACCGCGTCGACGTTCAACTCCGCCAGCGCCCGCGCCGTGTCCAGCATGTCATCGGAGGTCTCGCCGGGCAAGCCGAGAATCACGTGCGCGCACGTCTCGAACCCTCGCCCGCGACAGCGCGCCACGGCATCCACGAAATCGGCGAAGCTGTGTCCCCGGTTCATCCATACCAGCGATCGATCGTGAATCGACTGCATTCCCAGTTCCAACGACACGTAGGCCCGCGTGGCTATTTCCGACAACAGCTCGAGCACGGGGTCGGGCACGCAGTCGGGCCGCGTGCCCACCGCCAGGCCAACGATGCGCGGATGCGCCAGGGCTTGCTCGTACAGCGGCCGCAGGCGTTCGACCGGCGCGTAGGTGTTCGTGGCCGGTTGAAAGTAGGCCAAGAATTTCTGGGCCCGATAGCGCATTCGAATGCGACGGATGCCCTCGTCAATTTGTCCGGCGATCGTGGTCCGCGGCAAACGGCGGCTGGGGCTAAAGCTGCGGTTGTCGCAAAACGTGCAGCCCCCCGTAGCCACCGTGCCGTCGACGTTCGGGCAGGTGAATCCGGCGTCGACGCTGACCTTGTGGATCCGCTCCCCGAACCGTTGGCGGAGGTGCAAATTGTAGGCGAAATACCGCAG
>CAYWTU010000462.1:0-4255 GCA_964461275.1 uncultured Pirellulales bacterium
TGCCGATGCAATTGCGCTGCTGCAAACAGCGGATGAAATCCTCTTCCGACCAGGGGAACTCGAACCCCTCGCCTTCGATAGCCAGAACCTCGGGCATGTCGCGGCGGATCATCCAGCGGATATGCACGCGCGTTTCTTGCTTGCGATCGGTACTCACCTTGGCCTCCTTCCTTGTCGGCCGAATACACCAGCGACGGCGGCCCACCACACGCGCCGCCCAACGTCTCGTGGCCGGCTAGAGTCAAGGCGCCATCCTGGCTGAGAACCCTGTGCCGACCGGCAGGGGCGAAGGGTAGTCGCCCGCCGCGCCGCGTGTCAACGCGGAACCGTCCGGAGCGCACGTTTGTTCAGCGCCAGCAGTCGGGTGCTAGCACGGGCTCATTCCGACACGATCAGCCGCCTGCCGTTCTCTATCGACGGCCTGGGGAAAACTCGTGCAACTTTCCGCCGCACAAATCGGCACGGCGCCGCGCAACGCCCAGCCGGCGCCAAATCAAACACCGGTTCGGCGGCTCCAAGCTGCAATTGGCCACGGCGCCGGCCGCCCCGTCGGACGCACTCTCGCCAACCATGCGATGACGGCCACGACAACCATCGTGGGCCCCAACCAGGGCGGTTGCAGCCAGACCCAGGCCGATAGACCCACCAACACGCCCAGAAAGTAAGGGCGATTCAGCAAGCCGGCCACCATCGGACTGCGATAGCCCCACCAGGCGCCGCAACACAAAACCAGCGCCGCAGCCCATCGGCGCCAGGGAAAACGGTCCATACGCTCGGCCGCCGGATTCAGTTGGAACGCCACTCGTCCTTGCGGCAAGGTGCCGTCGAACCGCCAGGAGTGGCCGATCCAGTGCGGATTGACCGCGAATCGCCACAGTTCGCCAGCCCTGGCCGATGCACCCGTGCGCGTGCCACGATTGGTCAATTCATCCAATTCGGCTTCTTTAAGCTGACGACGCAGCGCTTCAATCTGCGCCATTAACATCCCGGCCGCGACGCCAGACGCGTCGGTCGACGGCGCGGTTCGTCCGGCGAGCCCTTGGGCCAGAGCCAGGTGGTTCGCCAGCACGCTTTGCCGTCGGCCAAACCAGCTTCGCAGCTCGGCGGCGCTAGCGGTCGATACGGCAAGTTGGAGCAGCTCCGCTTCGGCGTCAAGCAGCAGCCGCGCCCGCTGTAGCACCGACAGCGATGGGTCGCCTCGGACGATCGTTGTCTCGGCAGGCCGCCAGACGTGCAACAGTGACTGTTTCACGGGCAGGTTGACTGGCGCCGGGACGAGACTTGCGATATCCATGGCGGCAGGGTCGCGCACTGCGACAGTGAACGCGATCTCGACCCGTTGCGGCAAACGACCAGCGAGCAAGGGGACGCGGCACAATCGCTTCTGTACCGGCAGAATCTCGCGAACCGGCGCCCCTTCGACCATGACGCTTGCCAATCGAACGCCCGCCGGAACACTTAGGGGCATTTGCCCGGCGTCGCCTGCCACGAGATCGAACGTCGCCAAGCCCGACCATCCGGTCCAGCCCTCGCCCTGCGGCGCCAATTCCACCTGCGCTAGTTCGATGCGCGGTCCTGGCGCGTCGGCCGGAAGCGCCGCCAGTTCCGCCGCGTAGCGGTCTGCCGTGACCCGCAGCGCACGATGCGTCTGGGCCGACCAACCGGCGGCCGCCTCTGCCGTAGGAGGTTCGACAGGTTCCAGCCCCTTCGTTTGCCAACTCGCGGGCTGGAGCTCCACTTCGCGGGGCAAAAGGACAATATGCCGGACGCTGGCGGCGGTGGGTGAGAACATTGGCAAGGAAAAACCGCCCGCCAGCGCGCCCAGTCGACACCGCAAGGTGCAGCGAGCCTGGGCCCCGCGCTCGGTATTGGGCAACAGCACTAACTGCGCCGTTTGCGCCGCTTCGGATTGCGTCAACCAGCGGTGGGCCATCACCGGCGACAGCTCCAAATCTGCCTGCAGCCCTGCCGGAACCTGTACGCACAGCGGCGACGCGGGCCCTGGGGCGCTAGACCACTGCAAAGTCGACTCGAGCCGCCAGTATTCGCCATCGAACCGCACGAGCGTGGTTTGTTCGACGTCTAAATCGGTCGGCGCAAGGCCGATGCGAATTCGCACCGGCGACGCCGGCCGAGCGCTCCAGGCGGCGACAGACTGGGCGGACCGTGCCATCAGCGGCGCCGGCAGGTCGTCTTGCGGCGGCGCGTCGGCAGCCGGCTCAAGGTCCACCGTAACGCCCGGCGCGCGGTAGACGCGCGTTTGATGCGATTGAACTTTTGCCTGGTGCAATACGGGCGCCGCCAACGACAGAGTGGACGCCGCCGTGGCCGGCAGTTGCCCCTCGACCCGAATCGTTTGGGGCTGGGTGGCGGGCGCGCTGAGCCAAATCGTCAACCGACCAGCGTCGTCTAGTCGCCAGCGTCGGGCCTGTTGCGTTTCTTTTTCGAGTACAACCACGCGGCGGAGCGTCATGTCCGGCGGCAGGTCCAACTCGTAGCAGAATTGGGCGCCGCGCTCGACCTGGCAGGTTGCCGTGTACGACAGCGAGGCGGTCGCGTCGGACGGCGCGGCCATGTCGGCCGTGGCGCCGGGCGCAATCAGCCACTCGACTTCCTCGGCCGCCAAGAGATCAGGCGGCTTGGGCTGAAGGTTGACCTCCCAACGGGGCTGCGCCGGGTCAAGCTGCCGGGCCATGAGCAAACCCGGCGGGTCGTCCGCAGGTCCCCAGCGTTCAAGGAAGTTCGCCGTCGGCAGTTCCTCGGCCACCACTGCACTGAAATCCAACGAGGCGTCGACGCTGGCCGCCAGCCAGACACGCGTCGTCTCGACGCCGGGGATCTCCAGCGTGGGCAGAGGCGCTTGCCCAATGCCCACCGCATCTCGCACCAGCCACGCCAATTCCGCCTGCCGCGTTCCGGGGCGCGGGTTGTCCCACCGCACCTCGAGTGCGTGAGGCAGGTCGTCAACCGCCTTTATCGCCGCGTCCGCCGCGTCGGGCGACTGCGCAGGCAACCATTCCAGGCGTGGATCGCAACGCAACTCCAATCGTTCGAGCGGCGCGTCGGCCGAGTCGCAGCGCAGCCTGAGCCGCCACATGACCGACCCAGGCTGCGCTTGCAGCCACCACAGTTGCTCGACACGCGGACGCGAAGCAATACCGGCCGAATGCCATTGCCACGCCAACCGCTGGCTCGAACCAAGGTGGGCAACGAACCTGCGCCCGTCCGCCGACCACGCCACTTCCCCTCGGGCCGTCGGCGCCTCGACCACCGCTGACGCGTCAGGGAGCGCAACTTCGAGCACAGCGGCCGCGGACGCCGGCGTTAAAAGCTCGCAGCGGCCGGTCGAGTCGGGCGCGTCGGGTGAAACCAACACGGCCTCCAGGTGAAAGCGGCCCGGTGGCGGCGCCGCGGCGCGCAGCGCCCCGGCTGCGTCGTCCCAGGCCACCGACTGTTCCACTCCGTCGATGGAGATGCGCTGGATGGGCGGCCGGCCGAGCCAGCGCAGCGGCAAAACGAGCGGCTCCCCCGTACTGTGACCGTCCAGGTGCGCCGTTAGCCGCGTCAAATCCAGCTTGCCGGTCAACGCGTTCCGCTCGAGCTGCGCATGGTAGTGAATGTCGTTAAACGTCGGCCGAAACGGCGTCACCGCCGTCTGAGCGCTGCGCCGCAGATTTCGATACAAACTGGCGGGGATCTGATAGGGTTGGCCCGTGGGGCGCCGATCGTCGTCCACCGGTATCAATACTCGAACCGGCGGGCCAAGCGGCCGGGGCGCTTCCTGGCCGCACGTCGCGCTCGGCTGAAGACCACCTTCCGAAAGCAGTGCGCACACCGCCGCCAGCAGCGCGGCGCGGCGCGGGAAACTCGTTCCGGCAGGCGCCGCCGACCGCCAAACGGCCCAGCTTACGGCGCCCGCGGCTACCCAACCCCAGACGGCCGCGGTCAGCGGCGCCGCGTAATGACCGGGAACGGTCAGCGCCAAAGCGCCACAAGCGGCGCCCCATGCAACGGCGTGCGAGCGACGGCGTCGACCCAGCCGCCACGTGACCGCTGCGCTCATTAGGCCGATCGCGATGCCCAGTCCCCACAACAACTGCTGGCTGACGACCAACCTCCCTTCGCCTCCGCCGTCCAGCCGCCAAGCCGACCAGCCCGCCACGTCGGCGACGTCTGCATGGTCCATCCACGCCGGCGGTATGGGTACGGCCCATTGCCGGGGTGTGATGGAACGCGAGCCGCCCGTTTCGCTCAA
>CAYWTU010000463.1:0-4228 GCA_964461275.1 uncultured Pirellulales bacterium
AGTGCTTCTTGGAAGACGCGGCGCTGCAATGCGGTATCTGCACGCCGGGCTTCATCGTGGCCGCCAAGGCGCTCTTGGATAAAGTGCCCCAGCCCAGCGAACACCAGATTCGCTTCATGCTGGCCAACAACCTCTGCCGTTGCACCGGCTACGATAAAATCGTCCGGGCCGTGCAGCACGCCTCGCAGCAGTTGGCCGCCCAGGGCAGGGGCTAGGCGGGACGGGACCGACCGATATGGCACGGTCGCCGTGGCTCGCGCCGCGCGAACTTGGGCGGTTTCTGTAATTCGGGAAACGCCAGGCCGTTGTAGAACGCCCAAGACTCGTTGACTTGCCGGCCCGGTTTTGCCACACTCCCGCCCCGCGCCGGGCGGCGTAGGACCGGGAGCATTCGCGTATGAGTAGCCGCAACAAGATTTCGTCGATCGTGGGAGCATTGGTTGGCTTGGCGGTTGCGCTGACTGCGACGCCGTTGCCTGCCAAAGGTTGGAACCTGTTTGCCAAAGAGGCCCCCACGTCGGAAACGGTCTCCAGCACAGCCCGGCCGAAGTTCGATGGCGAGCGGCCGGAATTCGGCGAAAACGAATCATGGTCATCGATCGAATCGCCGCGGCCAAACGTGTTCTCCCGAGTTGGCCAGGGGACGAGTCGGGCGCTATCCAAGACCAAGGACGCGCTGACGTTTCGCAAAGACAAGTCGGCGCCCGTAACAATCAGCAAATATCCTCAGCACGCCGCGGGGCTCAAGTCGAAGCCGGTTGCGGCGTCTTCCAAACCGGGCATGTTGCGTCGCTGGCTTAAGCCGAGCCAACCCAGCCGTCCCAGCGGCCCGCCCGCCACGACCAACGAGTTCCTCTCGCTCGAGCGGCCTAAGTTTTAGCCCGCGCGCCGCCGCGGTCGAGAAAGCGGTTTGGCAGCGGCGCCGACGTTCATGCCGCTGAATTGGCGCACGTCGCCGCCGACGCGCCGGTGCTGGCGCCGCCGCGCCATCGCGTAATGGGCGGGTCGTGCAGCGCCACTGGCTGACGCGCGGCGCGGACCCAACACGCGCGACACGGCATCGTCACTTTGCCGCCGCACGTCGGGCAGCGCCCCACCGGACCTCCTTCTTGATCCGCAAACGTTTCGGCCGCTCGCTGCAACAGCGACTCCAAAGGACGCTGGCCTTTGGAGACGGCCGACACCGTCGACCGGCTGACCCGCAGACGGCGGGCAATCTCTCGCTGCGAAATCTGACCGGCTTGGAGCAGTTCGTGAACTTCAATCAGTTTGTAGACGGGCAACATGGGACGATTTCCTACAGAAGTGTAACCGCGACTTTAGGAGCGGCCTCCGTACCGAGCGCAACCGGCCAACGCTCACCTGCTGTAGACGCCCCGGCGATGCGCACCGCCAGCAACGCCCACAGTTGTCCAAGGAATGACCGAAAAATAACTTCCTCATTTGGTTACCTCTCCCTTTGGGAGAGGCCGGGTGAGGGGAATTCAATCTGCGGAAGTTATTTTTCGGTCATTCCCAATCAGGCGCCCGCGGGCATCGCGGCGGCACTCGCCCGAGTCGCCGCGCTGCAACGTGGCCCTGAAATTCTCGGCCGACCATCGTCGGTCGCGCGTCAATCGAACCAACTCGGTTCGTCGTCGTCCGACGGCCAATCGTCGAGCGGCGCCTCGTCCGCCAGGTCGTCCTCATCGAACGCGTTGAGGCCGTCGTCTTCGGGCAGATCGCACCAGTCAGGCGACTCGTCGAAGTCAGTCTCGTCGTCCTCAGCGGCCGTGCACTCCAGGCACTGGGACGCATAACGCCCATCTGATTGAGGGGACTGTTCCGTCGCGGGATGTTGCCGGCGGCGCGACAGTCTGAGGAGCAGGGCTGACAAGACGTATTGGCGGATCAGCCTTGGCCCCGGGGAGCCGGCCCCAGTCAAGTAGGGGCCACGGGCGAGCTTGTTCGTTGGGTGCATCGTGAATCTCCCTGAACAGGTGGATTTCATCGGAACGGTGGGGGAGCAACTGCCCGTTAGTTCCATGCGGCCCATGGTAGGGTCTGCGGTGGCTCTTTTTCAACCATAATTTTGACCAAATTTTTGCATTTGTTTTTTCACAAAAAAAGGTATACTGAAAGCCGGCCGCCGGCTTAGGCCCGCTGACCTGCAAGGCGGCCGCTGGCCCCCATTTGAGGACGCTCTATGACGCTTCAGCCCTACACGCCCCCGATGCTCGACGAATTGGCCTGGAGGTTTTTCGACCTGGCGGCCGAGCTGCGAAAAATGGCCAGGGATTGTCAAATACACGGAATTTCCGGCCTCGACTTGCACGACAAGAAGCCGCTTGAGTGGCTTGCCAAGCTGCAGGATTGGAGCGACAGGGCGCATGCCGACTTGGAGGTGCGACTGGTTCGACAACGCGCCGACCAAGCGGCCGAGCGGCTTGCGGCCGACCGTGTCGTGCCGCGGTCGACCGCAGCTACGGGCAAACAATCGGCGACTAGAAAGTCACAAAAATGACCAAAAAGTATGGGCGTATTTCCTGCCAGGCCTGGGGTCGGCGCTGCGCCCGGGACGCCTGCATTGCCGGTTAGCGAAACTTGCCCGGTCGCTTGGACCGGGCCAGTCGTTTCTCGTGCGACCGGCAAACGCCTGCCAAATGGCCGACAGCCTCCTCGTGAGTCGATGGTGTTTTCGAGTGGCTGGACCAGCGTTTCAGCCGTTTCCCACCGCAATCGCTCCCGCACAAGGAATGTGCCGACGTCGGGACTCCTGGTCGTCGACCAGCGTGCGCCGCCGCCGTCTCCTGGAGTCCCGCCATGGCGCTTTTTTGGATCAACGCCTCCATGGGCGTTACGTTCCTGGCCATAATCGCCTTCGCCGGCCAAATCTTGGTTCGCGAACGCTAGAGGCCGCCCGTTTTCGCGATTGGGTCAACCTCGCAAAGGCGCGGCACAGTCGCCACTGGGGCGCCTTACTCAAGCACTCCATGAGTCCCGACCGCTGTGGTATTCTGCCGCGGCAGGCCGCGCACCAGCGCCCGCCTCGGCAGGGTACTTGGCAATCTGGAACGGTGCAGTAATGGCGCGTGCGACACGAGGAGTATTCTGGGCGGCCTCGTTATTGTTCTTCGTCTCGGGAGCCACCGGCCTGGCTTACGAAGTCATTTGGTTCAAGCGGTTCGCCCATGTGTGGGGCAGTTCAAACGTCGCGCTGGCGGCGGTGGTGGCCTCGTTCTTGTGCGGCTTGGGCGTCGGGGCACACTTCATCGGCCGTTGGGCCGACCAAGTGCGGCAGCCGCTGCGATGGTACGGCTGGTCGGAATTGGGCATCGGCGCCTTGGCGCTATTGGTCCCCTGGGAATTGCAGCTCCTGTCGTTGGTGGGCGTGCGTTTAGACCAGTCGTTGCCGCTGTCGCCGGCGCTGCGATTCGCGGCTCAGTTTCTGGTGACGCTGTTGGTCATCGGGCCGCCGTGCGTTCTTATGGGTGGGACGTTGCCGCTGTTGGTGCGGCAGTTCTCCGCGCACGACGAGTCGTTGGCCCAGTCCACCGGTTGGTTCTATGCCTTGAACACGTTTGGGGCGGCCGCGGGATGCCTGCTGTCGGGGTTTCTGCTGTTGCCCACCTGGGGCCTCTTGGCGACCAACAACCTCACGGCGTTGGGCAACCTGGCGGTAGGGGCCGCGGCATTGCGATTGACCAACCTGCGATCTCGCGGCAAGCAGCCGGCCGCGCATTCGAAGCGAGTGGCAATGGCAGACGACGGCGGGCAGGAGGCGGTGGTCGCGCCGCTGCGCGTCTATTTGTCCGCCGCCTTGGCTGGGGCCGCAGCACTAATTCTACAGATCGTCTGGAATCGGCAGTTGGCCGTGACGTTGGGAGGTTCGACCTACGCGTTTAGCAGCACACTGTTCGTGGTGTTGTTTTCGATAGCGCTGGGGAGCCTTTTGTATCATGCGGCGCTCAAGCGGCGCGAACCCAGCATCATGGTTGTGGCCGGCGTCATGCTGTTGATCGCCGTGGGGGTCTTGGCGGGGAGGTACGCCTGGCCGGGCCTGTGCCGCTGGGCCGGCGCAGCCCGCGGCGCCCGGGCCAGCGCCGTCTACAACGCCTGGCTATGCATTGCCGTTGGTGGCGTGATGCAATGGTTGCCCTCGCTGGGGGGCGGCGTGCTGTTTCCCTTGTTGGCCCAGTGGACGCGTGCCCGCGGCGATTCGGCCGGACGCGTGATCGGCAATTTGTAC
>CAYWTU010000464.1:0-4227 GCA_964461275.1 uncultured Pirellulales bacterium
CGGCGCCGATCCTGATTTCGGGTCGCGGCTGCAAATTACCTTCGTCGGCGTCGATAACGAGGTCTCCGCTTTGGAGGTAAACTTGAACGGCGTTCATCCTGCGGTTTTCCAGGGACTCGAACCGGCGTGATGGCCTCACGGGGCCACGGACCTTGGTGCGGGAACCGCTGTTAGGCGTGCCGATAATACGGTTGAAGATTCGGGTCGCGTTCATCGAAGGTCCCTTTCAGAAGAGAGGTAGGAGCGGGGATGCCTATTGAAGCGGAGTCGAGGGCGGACTGTTACAAAGAGAACGTGAGGGATTCGCCTGTGGCACCGCAGCGATTGCGGCGAAAGAATCGCTTCAACGTCTCGTGACTAATGGTCGACGAGGTGGGTTTCGAGCCGATGACCCGCGAGGACTCCAGCCTGTACTTCCGGCTGGTGGGCTATCGCTGCCTGCGGGGCAACACGGTCATTACGACCAACAAGAGCGTGAAGGATCGGCCTGGCATCTTTGCCGGCGACGAGGCGTTGGCCACAGCCCTGTTGGGCCGGCTGTTGCACAAGAACGAGGCGTCCAGCATCCGCGGCCGTTGCTACCGGCTGCCGGGCTTGGAAAGACTGGGTCGCCATCCAGAAAATCTGACAGGGCGCTGGGCAACGACGGTCCGCCGCTGGGTTTTCAGGTACACGCGGAAGGTCCGGCCGGACCGCCTAGGCGCCGCGTTGTTGCGGGCGCGCTAGGCGTTCGGCCGCGGCGGTCACGGAACCGACACCCAACCTTGGAGCACTCGCCCGGCGGCTTCATCCAGGTTCTTGGGGGGACTGAGTAGGTCGCCCCAACCATACCGGCTGTTCTTCTGGTCTTCCAGATGTTGACCCAGGTGCTCGCCCAGGCGGTTGGAATAGTCCCAAATCCCGCCACTGATATCGAGCAACTCCGACGTTTCCACCGCCTCGAACTTGCTCTGCACACTCCGCATTTCTTGCTGACTCACGTCGATCTCCTTTCATGCGCCCTTGCTGGTTATTTGACCTTCCACCGCCGTAAGGGCCGCGACGGCAACGGTCCCGCGATCTCGGGCTGACAGCCCGATTCATCGTCGTACGAGTCACAGCGCAGGGCGGCGACATTCGTTACGGGGACGAAATCCGGCGGACTACTTTGGGCAGTCTGCGAAGCAAACGAAGCGCACACCATCCGTTCGCAGCAATCCGACCAGCGGTAACAGAGGGTGGAGCCATGCGCTACTTGTTGTGTGGCCGCGTCGTACCCGGCTGGACCTGCCCGACTCGCTTCCGGCTTTTGTTCAAAGGGATCCGTCCTGTGTTTCAACGATTCATTTGCGTACGGCAAACCGACGGCAGCGACTGCGGGGCGGCGGCCTTGGCAACGATCGCCCGACACCACGGTCGGCCGTTCGGCTTGGAGGCGATGCGCGAGCTGGCGGGCACCGATCGGGTCGGAACCAACCTGATGGGCCTGGTGCAGGCCGCCGAGCGGCTGGGGTTCGCGGCCCAAGCGGTCAAGGGCGAGTTCGCCGCATTGCGCGGCGCGCCGCTGCCAGCCATCGCCCACGTGAAGTCGCCCGAAGGTTATGGGCACTTTGTGGTGCTGCACCGCGTAGGCTTCAAGCGAGTCGTTGTGGCCGACCCGGCGCGGGGCATAGTGACTCTGACGCGGGAGGAGTTTTGTCGGGCCTGGACGGGCTACTTGGTGCTCATGACGCCCGAAGGGGCCGCGCGCCAACCATCGGTTGCCGCCTCTGGGACACTTCGACCAGGGCTGCGGCTCTGGAACTTGCTGGGCGCGTATCGCGGCGTACTGATCGAAGCATTTGTGTGCGCCTTGGCCATGACGCTGTTGGGCGTCACGACCTCATACTTTCTGCAGCACCTGGTCGACTCGGTGCTGGCGCGCGGCGAAAGCGGGCTGCTCAACGCCTTCGGACTAGGCATGGCGATGATCGTGATCTTCCGCACCAGCTTTGGCGTGCTGCGGCACTACCTGCTGGCCTACGTGGGCAGAAGGATCGACCTGTCGCTGATGGCCGACTACGCCCGCCATTTGCTTGTGTTGCCGATGAGCTTTTTCGACATGAGGCAAGTTGGCGAAATCCTGTCGCGCATCAACGATGCGGCCAAGGTTCGCGAGGCGATCAGCGGCGCAACGCTGACGGCGATCGTCGACGGAGTCGTTGTGTCCATGACGCTTTGTGTGCTGTGGTTCTACAACGTGCAACTCGCCCTCGTAGCCACCGTCATGGCGCCGCTGTTGGTCGTGGCCTCGCTGCTGCACCATCCGGCCGCGCGCCGGCGCTCGCAACAGGCCATGGAAGACGCCGCCCGGCTATCGGCGCATCTGGTCGAAGACATCTCGGGCGTCGAAACCATCAAGGCCTACGGATGCCAGCGGTCTCGCGGCCAGCGAGGCGAACAGCGCTTGGTGAAACTCGTAGAGAGCCTGTTCACCTTGCAGAAGCTGTCCATCAGCATGGGAGCCCTGGGTACGCTGATCAGCGGCCTGACGGGGATCGCCGTTCTGTGGTACGGCGGCCACTGCGTGATCGAAGGGCAACTCACGATCGGCGAGCTGATGTTCTTTTACACCCTGCTGGGCTACTTGCTCGAGCCCCTCCAACGGCTCTCGACGGTCCATTTACAGTTGCAGGACGCAATGGTCGCGGTGGACCGACTGCACCAGGTGTTGGACCTGGCCGCCGAGCGACGCGACGACGGGCGGGCCCCACTGAAGGGCATTCGGGAGGCCGTCGAACTGCGCGGCGTCGGATTTCAGTACGGCTGCCGGCGGAAGGTGCTGGATGACGTAAACCTGACGATCCGCGCCGGCGCCACGGTTGCCATTGTCGGCGAGAGCGGCTGCGGCAAGAGCACACTCCTCAAGCTGTTGACCCGGTTTTACGATCCGGCGGAGGGCCAGGCGCTGATCGACGGCGTCGACCTGCGGGATTATGACCTCGATAGCCTGCGACGCAACATCGGCGTTGTGTCGCAAGAACCGTTCATCTTCAACGCTACCTTGCGTGAGAACATTGCGGTGGGAGACCCCGACGCGGACCTTAGCGCCGTGATCGCGGCGGCCCGCGCCGCCGGACTCGAAGAATTCATCAACCGCTTGCCCGACCGTTTCGACACCATGCTCGGCGAACGCGGGGCCAACCTCTCGGGCGGCGAGCGACAACGGCTGGCCATCGCCCGGGCGCTGCTGCGCAAGCCGTCGCTGCTCATTTTCGATGAGGCCACCAGCCATTTGGACACCACAACCGAGCGGGCCATTCAGGAGAATTTGCGCAGCGTCTTCGCCGACCGTTCCGTGCTGCTGGTGGCCCACCGGCTGTCGACGATTCGAGACGCCGACTTGATCTATGTGATGCACGAAGGGCGCATCGTCGAGCAAGGCGATCACGAGAGCCTGATGGCCGCCAACGGCCGCTACGCCCAATTGTGGCGCTCACAAACCGAAAGGTCTCACGGCGCTTCCATGGGCCCCGCCGTCCTGGAGCGGATCAACCCCGAAGCGCGAGCGCTGGCCGTTTGAGAACTGGCGCTATCATGACGGTGCGCTCATCCGAGTGCGGCCTCGCGGGACTTTTCCTTACGCCTGCTCGGCCAGTTCGGGTTGCGTTTCATTGGCCCGCTCAAAGGTGAACCCGTCGCGAACGTAGTCCACGCGGACCTTCGATCCCTCGCCAAACTCGCCGCGGAGAATTTCCGTTGCCAGCGGGTTCTGAATCTGCTGCTGGATCACTCGCTTCAACGGCCGAGCGCCGTAAGTCGGGTCGTACCCTTCTCGGGCGATGGCGTCGAGGGCCTCTTCAGTCACCTCCAGGCCGATGTCGCTTTGTTCCAGTTGCTTTTGCAAGCGCGCGACCTGCAAACCCACGATGCGGCGGATGTTCTCCTGCGTGAGCGGGTGGAACACGATGGTTTCATCGACGCGATTGAGGAACTCGGGCAGGAACATCTGCTCGAGTGACTCTTTCACAGCCGCCCGCATCGTGCCCTCGCCGCCTCCCCGGCGCGTAATCTCCTGAATTGCCTGGCTGCCGATGTTCGACGTCATGACCACGATCGTGTTGCTGAAATCGACCGTATGGCCGTGGCTGTCCGACAGCCGCCCGTCGTCCAGCACCTGAAGCAGGATGTTGAACACGTCGCGGTGGGCCTTTTCAATTTCATCAAGCAGCACCACGCAGTAGGGCCGCCGGCGAACCGCCTCGGTCA
>CAYWTU010000465.1:0-4226 GCA_964461275.1 uncultured Pirellulales bacterium
CAAGTACGTGGGCAACCAGAAGGCGAAAAAGTTATCGGCGAACGTGGCGCAAAACACCTGCGCCAACAGCGCTCCGAACGCCAGCCAGGCCGCCGGTCGCCGGCTCAATCGCCAGCCAGGCGTCGCTGGAACGCCGGCTGGCGACAAAGGCAAACCCGCTGCGGCGGCGCCGGTTTCGTCCGGCCGATTGCGAAACAACAGCCAGAAGGCCGCGGCCAACACGATGCCTCCGACGGCGATCGTCGCCGTGGCGGTCCGCCAACCTAGGCCGAACCCGGCCATCAGCAATGAGCCGACCAGAAGCGACGCACAAGCCCCACCAGCCCGGCCCGACAAGCTGGCCACAACGCCCTGCACCGTGGTGCGCACCTGTGCCGGAAACCAGGCCCGCGTGACTTTGCCCAGGTTTGGATAGCATCCCGCAGTCAGCAAGCCAAACGCAATTCGCCCCAGGCACAGCCCCACGAAACCCTGAGCCGCCGCCACGCCGACCAGCGCAACGGACCAACCCAATACGATGGTGCTGAGCAAGAGCCGTGGGCCGAGCCAGTCACCCGCCAGGCCCGCGGGCACTTGCCCGACTGCGTAGGCCGCGCTAAACGCCGCGTCGAGCAAGCCCAATCGTTCGGCCGTCAGGTCCGGAAATTCCGCCTGAATGGCCGGCTTGACCATGCTCCACGCGTAGCGGTGCAGGTACAACGTAAAGCTCACGGCTCCGGCCAGCGCCAAGACGAGCAGACGTTGGCTGGTCCAAACCCGGGCGCCCGACACTGCCCCAGCGGCACAGTTCATCCACACACCGAGTGTTAGGGCCTATCCCATAACGCCAACGACCGCTCCGTCGCAGCAGTTTTATCGCCGCGCCGCCCGTTCCGCGGCCTTCCAGACCCGCATCGCGTTGCCCCCTAGCGCCTTGCGGATGTCTTCGGCTGACCAGCCCCGATTGAGCAGTTCCTGGGTGATGTACGGGTAGCACGAGACGTCCTCAAGTTGCGCGGGCAACGTTGTCACGCCGTCGTAGTCCGACCCCAATCCAACATGATCCACGCCTGCGGCCTTGGCGATGTGCTCAATGTGGTCCACCAAGTCGTGCACGGTGCCGGCCGGCATCCGGGCCTCAATTTCGTTCCATTCCTCTTCGATTTTCGCGTCGGCTTGCTCCTTGCCTAAGTCAGCTTCCAGCCGCTTGCGCCGCGTCCCAAGTTCGGCCAAGGCCGCGGCATGTTCGGCCACGACGTAGCCGGAGAAGAAATTGACCATCACCACTCCGCCGTTTTGTGCTACGTGCCGCAGCACGTCGTCGGGCACGTTGCGAGGATGGGGCGCCAGGGCAAAGGCCGACGAGTGCGAAGCGATGACCGGCGCCTGGGCCACGTCCAATACATCGCGCATCGTTTCGGCCGATACGTGCGAGATATCGACCAACATTCCCAAACGGTTCATCTCCCGCACCACCTCGACGCCGAACGGCGTCAGACCGCCGCTTTGGGCTTCGTCGGTGGCAGCGTCCGCCCAGGCCAGCGAATCGGTGTGCGTAAGCGTCATGTACCGCGCTCCTCGGTCGTACAGCCGCTGCAAATTGCCCAGCGAGTCTTCGATGCTATGGCCTCCTTCCAAGCCAATCATGGCGGCAATTTTTCCACTGCCGCGAATTCGTTCGGCATCGGCCGCCGTCAAGGCCAACTCAAACGTGTCGTGATAATGGGCGACCAACCGACCAATCAGGTCCATTTGCTCCAGCGTCATCTGCAGGGCATCGCGCGTGCGCATGGTCCGAGACGGCACAAACGCCGAAAAGAACTGGGCCCCCACGCCCCCTTGCCGCAGCCGGGGAATATCCGTGTGAAATTTGGGGTACGGCTGCCGGAGGTCGATTTTGTCGACCTGCGAGTCGGCGTACTTCCGCAGCACCCAGGGGAGATCGTTGTGACCATCCACCACAAGCGCGTCGGCGTGCAATTCTCGAGCGGACTCCGTAAGCACCACCGGCGGCCGCGCGGGCTTTTCGGCCGCCATCGCCGAGCGGCACAGCACTTCCGATGACAGCGGTACCGCCAACATCAAGACCGCCGTCCACGTGACGGCGATTCTTTTGGTCAACGCGACATCCATGGCCCATCTCCGTAGTCGTTATTTGGCGCCAAATCGGTGCCCCTCCGCCTCCATCGGCAGCGAGTACACCACGTTGGCCGTGGTGACGTAGAGGGTCTTCATGTCGGCCCCGCCGAACGCACAGTTGGTCGGCACGGCGGGCAAGGCGATCGTGCCGAGCAGCTTGCCTTCGGGCGAGACAACGGCCAGCGATTTGAGCGCAGGCACGGTGATGTACAGGTTGCCCTTGGTGTCAATGCTCAGCCCATCGCCCCCGGCCTTCTTCCCCGCCTCCTTCTGCGGCAACGTGAAAAACACACGGCCGGCGCCGAGCTTGCCAGGCGCGGTTACCGGATAGGCCATCGCCTCGGCCATCGAGTATTGCAGAACGTACAGCGTCTTTTCATCCGGCGAGAGAATGATGCCGTTGGGAAACGACAAGTCATCCAATAACCTAGTTGCACCGGCATCCTTGGTCGCGTAATACACGCCCTCTTTGTTTTGCGTGCCCTTGCCGAATTTGGGGTCAGTGAAATAGACGCCACCTTGCCGGTCGACGACCAAATCGTTGGGCCGGTTGAATTTCTCGCCCATGTGCTTGTCGACCAGCACGCCAATCTCCTTGGTCGCCGCGTCGATCGTGATGATGCGCCCCAAGCCGCCCTGGCAGGCGACCAATTGCCCGGGCCGAACGAACATCATCCCGTTGGTTCCCTGTGAGGCTTCCAGGACAACGGTCGGCTTCCCGCCGGGATTCACCTTGTGGACTCGGTTGGCGAAGACGTCGGTGAAATAGAGCTGGCCATCGAAGTCCGCGGCGGGGCCTTCGGCGAACGTTAAACCGGTGTGAACGGTCGCGATGGGGCCCTTCGGACCGACGCCGGGAATCGCGGTAGGCTTTTCGTCCGCCGCCGCAGCGCAAGTTATCAGAGCCAAGCACATACCTGCCGCGCAAAACATCCGCTTCATCGCACACCCTTCGAAAGAATGAACGGAACGCCCCTGAACGAGGCGCGATTGTAACCTGCTGCCGCGGCGGTGTGCCAATTCTCGGCAAAGCTTCGGTCGCTCGCAGTCCCGATTTGCGGCGATGGGATTGCCGGGACCAGCCCGGACGGACTTTTCGACCGGCAAACACCGGTTCTGACGCTCCACGGCGGTCAACCGGCATTACAGACTTTTCTTCCAGTCGGCCAGGCAATCCCTACGTCCCGGCAACCGAAAACAGCGCCTTGAGCGAGATTTGCGACCAAGATTCAAAGTCGTCCAGTTCGGCCAACAATTCTTCCACAGGGCGAAATCCGGCTTCGAGAATGTCGCGCTCGCGTGGCTGGACGGCTGGGCGCTGGACCGTGAACACGTGGACCACGCCCAGATGCACCTTGCCGACCTCCGTCAGATCATCGTTGATGAGGCCGACGCAACGCTCGGTTAGCGGCGTCTCGACGATCACTTCTTCGCTTAGTTCGCGGCGAAGACCTTCGTCGTAGGGGCGAATGTCGCCGGCCGTGCGGACGTCGTCGCGCGAGATGTGCCCCCCCACGCCGACGCTGCGTTTGCTGTGCAAACGTCCCTCGCCTTGCCCTTTGCCCCGCCGGTACTGAAACACGCTGGTGCGTCCCGCCTCGTCCACATGGCGAAACAGCACGTAGGGAATAAGCTGTTTGAAGTTGGGATCGGTCTCGGCGGCGCCGCGGGGACGATAGGTCGTATGCTCCGGGCTGAGCAGCTCTTCCAGGTACCGGTCGACGTCGCTGGAAAAACCTTGGAAGTAACCAAGCCGATGAAACAGCGCGGTGGGCACGACCAGTACGTGTTCAGTCTCGACCGTGAGCATGGGAGCGAATCCTTTCGGCGGCGGGAAGCGGTGCGCAAGAACTGGCCCGAGTATAGCGGCGGTAGGCGGCGCTGACGAGTAGCCGCGGGCGTGCGGCGGAATTGGGTATGGCTATGTCCAACGATCCGCTGATCGCGAACCTCTAGCGACGCGAATCGGTCTTCGACTCAACGGCGCCGTCGCCACCGGTCTGCGCCCCACGCGCTTGGAACGAACTAATGACGGAGTTTATGCTAAGAACCGATCCCAGAACCCATTGTGAGCGGCGTTTTGCCAAAATTGCGGCGGATGCGAGGAA
>CAYWTU010000466.1:0-4220 GCA_964461275.1 uncultured Pirellulales bacterium
GACGGGTTTGGAATTGATTGCCGAGGACATTGAAGAGCCGTTCGGCACCAGCGCCGACGACATCGGTTTGGACAAACTTTGCGAAGTCATTGCGGATAGCGTCGGCGAGATCATGGAACTTGAACCGGCCGCGCCGGGTTGAGGGATCCGCCGCCGTAGCCGAAGTCGCCCGACTTTGGCCGGTTCGGCTTCACACGCGGTTGGCAGCCACCGCAACCCGACGATTTGCCCGCTCCAGGGTGAACGGGATAGAATTCATCAAGCGCCGCTGCCAGTGGCGCCGCAGCAAAAGTTCTCTCAGAAGAAGGCCGACGGCGATGAGCGCCTGGATTTGGGTGTGTGCCGGATTAGCGGCGGCTTTGGGGGCCGCGGCCGCGGTGCTTTGGCGACCGTGGCAGTCGGCTCGGCTGGCCGGACAATTGCGCCTGGCGCAGCGCGACTTTCAGTTACAGCGCGAGCAGCTCGAGGCCAAGTTTTTGTCCCTGGCGGCGGCCAGCGGCAAACCGCGCGGGCTACGCTGGACTCGTTGCGACTTCGAGAACGAAATGGCCTATGCCCGGGATCGGTCCAGCCGCGAGTTGGCGGCGCTGGTGGCGGTGACGATCGGCTTCGAGGCGGTCGAAGGAGGCGGCATGGAAGAGGTCGAAGCGGTGAGCAATCTGCGGGCCGCCACCGCCGTGTTTCGCCGCGGCGCCAAGGGCTGGTACACCGAAGGCCGCACGCTGTTCAACCTCAGCCCTGCCCAGGCCATCAACCATTACAAGGAAATGCTCGAGCCGGTGACGCTCGCCGGATAGTGGCGGATGGAGCACTAAGGCGGCGATTGACTAGCGCAAAAGCCGCCATTGCGACTATTCCAAATACACGAACTCATTCAGACACGTCACCATCTGGCAGAAGTCGGCGGTCGCCAAGAATTCAGGCTCCGCCTGCCCGGCGGCGGCATAGCTCTGCGTCTGTGCGGCCAGGAACGCCGCGGCATCATTCACTTCTTCCGGCGCCGGGTCGCGCCCCAGGGCCAAACGGTAAGATCGCGTCGCCACTGCGGCCAAGTCATCGGCCGCCGACGTGCGGCACTTCCGCGCAAACGCCTTCGCAAGTTCGCGGATCTGCGGATTGTTGAGCAGCGTGAGCGCCTGCGGAGCGGTAGTGGTTGTGGGGCGCTGGCCGATCCCTTGCAATGCGTCGGGTGCATCGAAGACTTGCATCATCGGCATTAGTTGACTGCGCTTGACGGTGAAGTAGACGCTGCGGCGCCGGCTCGAGGCGTCCAGCGTGCCGGGCCCAAACATGGTCAAGTCGAGCGTGCCGGCGACAGCCAGCAACGAATCGCGAACGACCTCGCCCTCCAAGCGTCGCCGCGGAAAGCGCCACAGCCACTGGTTGTCGGGGTCCAGCGCCGCCGACTCGGCTGCATAAGCCGACGACTGTTGATACGCGGCGCTGGTCATGAGCAGCCGATGGATCGGCTTAAGCCGCCAGTTGTGTCGAATGAGCTGGCCCGCCAACCAGTCGAGCAGCTCCGGGTGGGTGGGCGGGGCGCCGCGGGCGCCGAAGTCGCTGGAGGTAGCGACAATGCCCCGGCCAAAGTGATGCTGCCAGAGACGATTGACGATCACCCGCGCCAGCAGTGCGCCGGCCCCCTGATCGACGTCCGTCAGCCAGGTTGCCAGGTTCCGCCGCCGAAATGACGTCCGACAACCCTCTGGCGGCGACTGTTGCCAGCGCTCCGCGGCCGCGCCCGACGCGCACAGCGCCTGCAGAAACCCAGGATGGGCCACCGCATCTTTGTTGGCCGTATCGCCGCGGCGGAGGAAATGCGTTTCTGGCAGGAAGTCGTCGCCTTGCGTATGCAAGCGAACCGCCGGGACGCCCTCGGAGGAAATCAACGCCTTGACCAACTTCGGTTGGGGGGCGTTTCGCAGGTGCTCAGCCACCGGACGATGCAACTCGTTCCAGCTGGCGTCGATCGTGCGGTACCAGGCCAACAGTGCCGTCGCCTGCTCGGGCGTGCGCTGCGCCGCATCCACGGCGAGTGCCGCCCGGGCGGACTCGGGCAGCGCGGCGGCGGTCAGGTCGGCCGGCGCCTCAGCCGTGGACAGGGCCACCCGTAACCGGCCAATCGCGTGGCGATCGTTGCCCCGAAACGCCAGCGTCAGCGTCATGGCCGTGCCGGCCGGATGCGTTCCCGGCGATGCAAATTCAAACGCGGCCGCATGATTCTCTCCAAACTTCGGATCGACCGCCCAGCCCGACTTTTCGTCCTTGTCCAGCGCCGCCCGAATCGGCAATCCCTGTTGCTCGAACGTGGCGCGGGGGCCGGTCAGCGCTAAGTCGGCGACGGATGTCGTGTTGCCCAGCGGCGCTGCCTGGAGTTTGACGTCGGAAAGCGAAAAATTGCCGTTGTCGCCGCGGCCCGGCCCATGGTGCGGCAACGACTCGTCGGCCAACGCCTCGATCCGCAATTGCCGCACGCCGGCCAAGTGGGTATGGACGACGATGGTGTAGGTGTCTAGCCGCGCAGCAGCGCCCACAGCCAGGTGCGACCCGTCCGCTTGCGGCAGAAATCGGACGCCCTCCTTGGACGTGATTTCGACCACTTCGGGCACGATCCAAGGCGCCGCCAACGCCATGGCATTGCCGTCGCCGGCCTCCCAGGCGACCAGCTTGGCCGGCAATTCGGTTTGTTCGTAAGCCGTTTGAGCCGCCAGCAGCGGCGCGTGGGCGGCGTCAAATGCAGCCAGTTCTCGGGCGTATTCCTGCGGCGCCATGTTCACCTCTTGCTCGCTGCGAACGGTGGTGGTGAACGCCGCCAAGAGTCGGTAATAGTCCCCCTGTGGTATCGGGTCGTACTTGTGGTCGTGGCACCGCGCGCAGCCGATCGACAGCCCCAGCATTGCGGTCCCCGTCGTGTTGAGGATGTCGTCCAGCTCGTCGTATCGGTGCTTTTCAACTTCGTTCTTGGTGATCTGCGTGCTGTGAACCCCGGCCGCCAGAAATCCGGTGGCCAACAAGGCCAAGGGATCATTCGGGGCCAGCTCGTCGCCGGCCAATTGCCACTGGACGAAGGTGTTGTACGGCAGGTCGCGATTCAGCGCTCGAATCACAAAGTCTCGATAGTGATACGCCGTGGGGCGATCGTAATCGTGCTCAAACCCATGGCTCTCGGCGAACCGGGCGATGTCGAGCCAATGCCGAGCCCAGCGCTCGCCGTATCTCGGGCTGGCCAGCAGCCGATCGACAAGCCGTCCGAACCAGCCGTCGGCCGTATCGCTTTGAGCCTCGGCCAATTCTTCGGGCCGCGGCGGCAGCCCAGTGAGGTCCAAAAACGCCCGCCGCACGAGCCTGACTTTTTCGGCCGTACCACTGGGTTTCAGCCCCGACGTCTCCAGCTTGGCCAGCACGAATCGATCGATGTCGGTGCGGAGCCAGGCGGCGTTTTGAACGGTCGGCGGCGCCGCGTCGGCCAGCGGTCGAAACGACCAGAATTGTCGGGCCTCGTCCGAAACGCGGTTTTCGTACCAAGGCGTCTGCGCGACCGGCGAAGCGCCCGTCAGCTCGCCGTCGTACGGCGCGCCCATGTCGATCCATTCGGCCAGAACCGCGAGATCGGCCTCGGGCAACTTCTCGGCCTCCAGCGGCATGTGCGGGTCTTCGGCGTGACGGACCAACCGCATCAGCAGGCTCCGCGCGGCATCGCCCGGCACGATCGCCGGTCCAACGCTCCCGCCGATGAGCATTTTTTCGCGGGTAGATAAATCGAACTCCGATTCGATTTCTCCACCGCCGTGGCAGTTTAGGCAATGTCCCACGAGCAGTTCGCGAACCCGCGTACGAAATAACTCCTGGCCGCGAGCGAACTTCGCGGCGTGGTTTGGGTCGAGGGGCGGCTCGGCGGCGCGGACGCCGGAAATGGCAAGAACCAAAAGCGCAGCCGTCGGCCATCGGCTCGCAACCACCGGAAATCGCTTGGGTCGATGACTCGAAACGCCGTGTGTCATAACGTTTTCCAGGATAAGCGGGCGGTTCCAGCGCGGTCAACCAACTTCTTGACCGTGGCGCGTTTCGCATCCATCCATCCGTATCGCGGCGATGGCCCACCCATGGCAATCCGGATATACTGGCGGTCTTCGCTATCGAAGGTCGATGGCCGCCAACACTGGTCGCTCGGCAAACATGGCCCGATATGTCGTTCGTTGCGGTGCGATGCGCGCGCTGGG
>CAYWTU010000467.1:0-4217 GCA_964461275.1 uncultured Pirellulales bacterium
CGCCGCCACCTCCACGGTTTTCATTCTGCTGTGGCCCAAATACCGCGCCCGCCTCCATGCCGATCACATCCCCGGCGCCATTATCGCGATGGTCGGCTCCGCCCTGCTCGTCGCCGCCCTCGGCTGGTCCCCGTCCCGCGGTGTCGCCACCGTCGGCACCCAGTTTGGCCCCGCCGCCCTCCCTCACGGGCTCCCCCCGTTCGTGTGGCCCGAAATTTCCCTCGACCGCATCCGCGAGCTCATCGGTCCCGCCACCACCATCGCGCTCCTCGGCGCCATCGAATCCCTCCTCTCCGCGGTCGTCGCCGACGGCATCATCAACGACCGCCACGATTCCAACACCGAGCTCGTCGCCCAAGGCGTGATCGGCCAGCGGCCGCGACCAATCTTCCAGCATCGACTGCAGCCACGGCGCGCTCAATCGATAGAAGTTGTGCTTGCCGGAGCGACGACAGGCGATCAGCCCCGCCTGACGCAGCAACGCCAGATGATGGCTTACCGCCGGTTGACCCTGCTGCAAGTGTTCGCACAACGAACGGACGTGCTGTTCGCCGGATTGCATCAGCCGCACGAGAATCAGCAGCCGCGTCTCGTCGGCCAGCAACTTGAAGACCCGCAACAACTCGGTGAGCGGCAATTCGCACGCCTGCGCGGCGTCCGACAACTCGGCGCCGCGAGCGATGCCGCGGTGGGAAACGTTTCGGCTCATCGATGAACTCCCCTGGTGGTCGTCGCTCACCATCCACAGTCGCATCGGCGAGGACGCCGCCCGAGCTGAACGCGCGGCGCCTGTCCTGCCCCCTAGCCGGCGCATTGTAGCCTTGCCTGCGCGCGTGCAATAGCTGCGGACAAGAAAAATGACCGAGCCGCCCCGGCAAGGAATTTTCTAAGGGCGCGGGGTCTCGTCGCCAATGGCGCGAGCCGGCGACGCAGGCGACACCAGCATTCCCCGCAGCACGATCACAAGAAATGCGTACAAAAACGAAACGATCAGCAGGCAACCGCCAACGACCGCGGGAAAGTCGTCTCGGAGCAAGATGAGCAACGGTGGTTCATCGCTTTTGGGCGCCCGCCACTTGACAATGGCGTCGCGGCGCGTTTGCGTTTCCATCACGTGGCGCTTCCACCGTTGCCAGTCGGCCCGCGCCTCGGGCGAACTCAGTTCCCGCATCGCCCACCGGCGAGCCTGCCACAGACCGCCCGACATCGACGCCAACAACGCCACGTAGCCGAGCGCCGCCGCCAGCCGAGCGGCGCGGCGCCGGCGGTGCACGCTCGGTTGTCGTTCGACGTCCATCATTTGCCACCGCGCGGCGCCAGGTCCATCACCAGTGTCGCCATCACCGCTACGCCGGTCCGCAGCGTCGGCTCGGCATCGGGATAGTAAACGGCCGAGTGCAACGAGGGTGGCGATTCGCCACGGCGCTGATACGATTCCAACCGCGCGGCATCGACCGAACCCAACCGGAACATGAAGATCGGCACGCCGGCCCGGCCGTACTCGCTAAAGTCTTCGCCCCCCATCGACAGGTCCGAAGGAATCACGTTAGGCTGACCTACCACCTTGATCAGACTGGGCAGCGCCCGCTGGACCAGCGCTTCGTCGTTGAAGACGGCCGGCGTTGCCTCGGAAAGCTTTACCTCCGGTTCGGGCGCCCGCGCTGCCAGAGCGGCGGCCTTCGCCTTTCGCTCGATCGCCTCGAGTAAATGCTTGCGCACCTCGTCGCCGTAGCTGCGCACCGTCAGTTGCAAATGGCACGTGTCACCGATGATGTTGTGTTTTGATCCTCCGTGGATCGCGCCGACCGTGACCACTGCCGGCTGCGTCGGTTCGATCTCGCGACTGACGATCGTCTGCAGGTCGACGATCAACTTGGCGGCCACCACCACCGGGTCAACCGTCATGTGCGGATAGGCGCCGTGGCCGCCGCGGCCGCGGACCGTAATGTCAACGCTGTCGACGTTGGCGTGGGTATAACCGGCCTTGTAGCCCACTTGACCGGTGGGCAGCGTCGAGTCGACGTGCAATGCCAAGGCGACATCCGGCTTGGCTATCTTGCTGAACAGTCCAGCTTTGAGCATTGCCTCGGCCCCCGCGCCCTGCTCCTCGGCAGGTTGGCAAACGAGCATCAGCGATCCCGCCCAGCGATCCTTGTGGGCCGAAAGATACTGGGTGACGCCCACGAGGCTGGTCATGTGGATGTCGTGTCCGCAGGCATGCATCACCCCCACGTGCGAACCATCGTCCCGCTCGAACGTGACGGTTGAGGCGTATGGCACACCGGTATTTTCCTTGACAGGCAAGGCGTCCATGTCGGTGCGGACCATCACCGTTGGCCCTTTGCCGTTGCGAACCAACCCGACCACTCCCGTCCCGCCCACTCCGACGGTGACCTCGGCGCCGGCGGCGCGAAGCTCTTCGGCCAGGCGCTTCGACGTTTCCTGCTCGAGGTGGGAAAGCTCCGGGTGCTGGTGCAGATGGCGGTACAACTGGACCAACTTCGCCAGGTTGGCGTTTGTCCAGGCGGCTGGTTCGTCGGCCTGAACGGCTCCTCCGGATCCGAGCAACATGGCACACAAACAGCCGTATGCCAGCGAGATTCGGAGGTGACCAAGAAGCTTATGCGGCATAATTTTTTCCCTTTCAAGTGGGCTAGTTGTTAATGCCTCGGAAGGGGTGGATTCATTGCCGATGACACGACATCGGCAGGAAAACGTGATTGCGTTGTCGCCTCCCCCCAAGGAGAGTAAGGCATGTCGGATTTTCGCGAAGTGTTCCCTATGCCCCTGTCGTGGGATTGTCGGCGCGAGTTGGCGGAACCTATGCTTTCGCCATCATTGCGTGCTTCTCTTATACCCTGAGCAGGTTCGGTAGTTCATAGCCGAGCCTGCTCGTTGTGCTGCGCTACACGAATGGGCGAGCGCAGTCGCGTCGGTCGTCGCCGCACCCTTTCGGCTTGTAGAGGCCAACAAACAGCCTGTTCGATTCGCTGAAATCAACGGGAGTTAGCGGGCCGCTGTCCGGTTGTTTGGCGGTTTATGAGTGCGCGAGCGGCCATCGCCTTCACGACGTCGGCCCAGGGCAAACACACCATGACGAAAACCTCGAAGTCCAAGTCTAGCAAGAAAGCGGCTCGCTCGTTTGTCGACAAGCTCCGCCCAGAGTTGGAGCCAAAGATTGTCAAGGACAAGAAGTCGGGGCTCAAGATGCTGGTGCCGACGCCGCTGTTGGTGGCGACGATGGTATCCAGGGTCGCGCCGCGGAAGCTAACGTCGCCCGAGCGAATCCGGCGCAAGCTGGCGCGCAAATTTGGCGCCAAGCTCACCTGTCCCATGACCACCGCCATCTTCTTGAATATTTTGGCCGGCGCCGCCGAGGAAGAATTGGCCGCCGGTCAGGCGCCCACCGCGCCGTACTGGCGAGTGGTCAATGAAGACGGCACGCTGCCCGCTAAGTTCCCGCCTGGACCGCAGCAGCAGGCAAAACGGCTGGAGGCCGAAGGACACGAGGTGGTTCGCGGCTCCAAGGGACAGTTCACCGTGCTCAACTGCAACAAGCGATTCGTGCAGTTGGGCGCGGGGGCCTGAGGGAATTTGGGCGAATTCAAGCTCGTCGCTTATTCGTCGCGCAAGAGCGCAGGCAACCGCGGCAAGATCTGACGCATGGCCCGGGCTCGGTGGCTGATGGCTGCCTTGACCGCCGGGCCTAATTGGCCGAACGTTTGATGGTATTCGACCACTTCGAATAGCGGGTCGTAGCCGAATCCGCCGGTTCCGTGCCGCGTCAGACGGATTCGACCGTGACAGGTTCCAACCGCCTCGGCCCTCACGGCGCCGTTGGGATCCGCCAAGGCCGCGTGGCAGACATAGTGTGCCGTGCGCCGCTCCAAGGGTACATCGGCCAATTCGAGCAGCAATCGGTCGTTGTTGGCTTCGTCGTCGCAGGCTGGGCCGGCGTAGCGCGCCGACAGGACGCCCGGCCGACCGCCGAGCGCATCTACCACCAACCCGCTGTCCTCGGCCAGCACCCAGGCGTGCAAGAGCTGGGCCTGTTCGACCGCCTTTTTGATGGCGTTGGCCTGAAAGGTGTCGCCATCTTCAACCACTTCAGCGGCCGCGGGAAAGTCCGCCAGGCACTGCAGGGCAATGCCGTGCGGCGTTAATAGCTCGCGCAGCGCCACAACCTTGGGCCGGTTGCGGGTGCCTAGAACCAGGAG
>CAYWTU010000468.1:0-4201 GCA_964461275.1 uncultured Pirellulales bacterium
GCTCGAAGGGGACCTCTGGCTCGTGCTGCATCTGATGATCGCGGGGCGGCTGCAGTGGAAGCCGCCAGGGGCCAAGTTGGCCGGCAAACAGAATCTGGTCGCCTTCGAGTTCGACAACGGCCGGCTGGTGCTGACCGAAGCCGGAGCCAAACGACGAGCCGGAGTTTGGCTCGTCGAGGGGGCCGCCGGCCTGAAAGAGCACGATCGCGGCGGCCTCGAGGTGCTTGCCGCTGCGCTGCCGGAGTTCGCCGCGCGGCTCCGCCTCGAGAACCACACGCTCAAGCGGGCGCTCGCCGATCCACGGCTCTTTTCCGGCATCGGCAACGCCTACTCCGACGAGATTCTGCACCGTGCCGGCCTATCACCGTTGGCCCTGACGCAACAGCTAAGCGACGATGCGGTGGCGTGTTTGCACCGCTCGACCTGCGACGTTCTCGCCGAGTGGACGACGCGGCTACGCAATGAGGTGGGCGTTGAGTTCCCGCAACGCGTCACCGCGTTTCGACCCGAGATGGCCGTACACGGCAAGTTTGGTCAACCGTGTCCAACGTGCGGCGCGCCGGTGCAGCGAATTCGGTACGCCGACAACGAAACGAACTATTGCCCGGGGTGCCAGACATCCGGCCGAATTCTGGCCGATCGATCGTTGTCGCGACTGCTCAAGGACGATTGGCCGCGCAACTTGGAAGAACTAACGTGATGCTGCACGGAAGCAGGCGGAGGTCGTTCGTGGCCAACCAACGACCGGTTCGATCCGCTGCCATCCACGGGAGTTAGCGGGCCGTTTTCGGGTTGCCGGTCGGCCTATCGGGCTTGGACGAATTCGGGCGCCACCAGGTTTGGTATCACGCCGGCCCGATGACCGCGAGCTAAAAGTTCCGTCACGGCTTGGCGGCCGCGAGGGCCGAAGTCGAGCGTCCAATCGTTGACGTACATGCCCACGAAGCGGTCGGCCTTGTCGCGGTCCAGGTCGCGCCCGTACTGCAAGGCGTAGTCCAAAGCCTCCTGCCGGTGGGTCAGTCCGTATTCAATGCTCCGCTTGAGCAAGGCGTTGACCTCGCAAATTGCCTCCGGCCCCAAATCGCGCCGCAGCGCATTGGCGCCCAACGGCAGCGGCAGGCCCGTTTCTTCAAACCACCATTGCCCCAGGTCGACGACCAGCGAGAGTCCGCGCTCGTGAAACGTCAGTTGGCCTTCGTGAATGATCAGCCCCGCATCGATCTTTCGGCCCTCATGCTGCCCCGCCTCGACCACGTCCAGAATCTGATCGAACGGAACGACCACCTGCTGAAAACTCGGGCCCAGGCACATCCGCAGCGCTAGAAAAGCGGTAGTCAGCGTGCCGGGAACGGCGACGACGGCCTGCCGGAGTGCATCCAGGTCGGTCGGTCGTTGGGTAACGACCATTGGGCCATATTTGTCGCCCATGCTGGCGCCGCAGGGGCAGAGCACGTACTTGTCGTGCAGATAGGCATAGGCGTGAAGGCTGATGGCCGTCAGTTCCAACTCGCCGGAAAACGCCCGGCGATTGAGGGTTTCGATGTCGACCAACTCATGCCGAAAGTCATAGTCTCCGGTGTCGATCTTGCCGTTGGCCAAGGCATGGAACATGAAGGCGTCGTCCGGATCGGGGCTATGGCCGACGCGAATAAGCTGTTTCGTGGTGGTCATTGGGGAATCCATGGACTGGCGTACCGGCATCCGCGAACAAGCGCTGGCGACGGGCTTGCAGGGAGAACCGGAAAAAACGGCGACGGTTCACTATCAGGACGCCAAACAACCTGACTCCGGCCCGCTAGCTCCCGTTGACTCCAGCGCACCGAGGAGGTTGTTTGTCGGACTATAAAAGCGAATCGGGGGCGCTGCCGGCTCGTGTCGGCAGCGCCCCCGACGTCGTAATGTAGCATTCCCGGAGGCGTTTCCCCAGTCGCCGATGGGCGAGGTGCGGGAACTATTCAACCGGTGTCACGTTGGCAGCTCGAGGGCCCTTGCCGTCCGGGCCGGGAGTAATCTCGTAGTTGACCGCAATGCCGACCTCGACCTCTTCAATTCGCACCGTCGCGAGCGACGAATGGTGGAAGAAAATGTCACCCCCCCCATCATCTGGCTTAATAAATCCATAACCCTTTTCGACAATTACCTTCTTGATCTTTCCAGTGGCCATGAGCACTCGATTCCCCTTGCATGCTAACGAAACGATAAAACATGATGACGCACCCCCCCTGGTGGGCAGGCACGCAGAGTGTCTCAAAGCGTTCCGTTTTCGTCAAGCAACTTGCTGGAGAACGGCTGAAATCATCTTACAATTGCCTAAGTTACGACGTTTTCTGGACCCACGGCTGGATACCGTATGTAGGTGGGGGTATACACAGCACTAAAGTATGGGTCGGTATTCCGCAAATGAAAAACCGCCGAGAAACCCCCAAGGACCGGGTTCCACGGCGGCTCATATGCCAACCCGCAGGATCGAATATACCCCAATAGTGCGGTCTACGATGACTGAATAGCCGCCGCTGGGGTGGGCAAGCCAATGCCCGACACGTGGGGCGCCGGGATGGATCGACTGGGGGCCGAGCTGCCGATCGAAGCTCCAACCGCTCGTTGGGCGGCGTACATTTCATCGCGATAGCGATACCAGACGCCGGCATGGGCATGGTCTCGGTATTGTTCGAACCACGGGCCGCCGTTGGTGTAGTGGATCAGCTTGGTGCTGTCGTCCATCCAATCGAGCGTATTCCAGGTTTTTGGCAAGTCGCCAATCAAGCCATCGTCAATGTCTTGGAAGCGGTGCAAGTAGGCGCCCGTCTGCGTCTCGACCGTCTCCTTGGTCCAGAGGGTGAGCTTAGCGCAGTTCATCAGCATCATGCTCGACCAGTTTTTGCGCGGATAGCTGGTCTGAGGGCAGCCGTACATTTTGACGGAGTTGGCTGGCTGATAGTCGTGTTTGACCACCCTCAGGGCGAGGTTGCTCATATCCAGTTCATCGATTTCCCGGACGTCGTTCAGGCAGAGCATGTCGTTGTCCAGAAACAGCGCCTTGCCTCGAAAGTCGCACAAGTGGGGAACCAGGAACCGCGTGTAGGTGAACTCGGTGGAGGCCAGCGGGTCGACGTCGCGCTGAAAGTCGAGCAGCGGCAGCTTAAGGTAGCGGATGTCGAGCGGAACGCTGGCGTGCTTCAGCAGGCTGTAGCGGAGCACGTCGGCCGGTTCCGGGAAACGCGAGTCCCATCCAATGAAGATCCGCAGCATGTCTGGCATCCTTGCTCGAGAGTCCGGGCCGCAATGTGGGCCCTTTGCCTTCCTAATCGGTACGACCGGCACGATTTCTCAAGTAAACCGTGGCGGCCCTTGCGAGGGCGAGTTCCGACCATGCGTAGGGTCGGTTCAGTCTTTGCAAATCGCGCAGCTTATCGTCTAGGCGACGAACGAGCTAAGCCCCAGACCGGTCGCGTCGGGGTTCACGTTGCCCAGTCGCTCGCACACCTGACGCCACGTTTCGCGTTCGGTTTCTAAAACGCGAATAGCGTCGAGCAGCTTGCTCTGGTCGCGTTGCAGGTGGGCAGTCGTCAGCGTGCGGAACACGAACAAGTAGACGCTAGCCACACGTCGCACCAATTCGGCGTCGCCGTCGGGATTCAGCCCGCAGAGCAGTTCCGTAATGATTTGCTCGGCGCGGGTCAGGGCTTCGTCAGCTAGGGCGTCTTCTCCGGCGGACCAATGGGCGTCGGCTTGACGAGCGAAGCGGATCGCGCCCTCGATCAGCATGAGCTGCAAGCGCTGAGGCGTGGCGGTCATGACCTCGTTGGTCAGATAGGTTTCACGAGCCGAGAGTTGCATAGGGACACTCCTTTGTCATGTGTCGGTCGCCGCGTCCTGCGGCGCCGTGAGACTTTGGACTAACTGCCGCTGGACGAGGCGCTCGTTCGCGCCGGTATGGCCTGAATGGAGCTGATGGCGTTCAGGTTGGCTTGAATCCGGGCGATGGCGGTTTCGGCGTTGTAAAAGTTCTTCAGCATCCGTTCGCGTTGCGAACTGAGGAGCGCCTCCAAACGGTCGATCCGCTCCTGGTTGTCGGTGAGTTCGCGGTCCAGCGAACCCAATCGGTTGACCAACAGCGCGTTTTCGCCGGCGGCCAGGCGATTGATCGTTTTATCCAGAACGCCGGCGAAGCCGGAATCCTTGGTGGTGAAGAATGCCGCCA
>CAYWTU010000469.1:0-4197 GCA_964461275.1 uncultured Pirellulales bacterium
GGCCCCCAGGTACTGGGCCGCGTAGAAGCTGCCCGTTACGGGGTCGAACGCCAAGTCGGTGACGGCCGGCAGGACGCCGGCGGGTACGAACGTGCTATCAGCGTGCGCGGCCGTGAACCGGCGGATGCCGCCCAGTAGGAAGTCTCCCACGTAGACCCGATTCGCCGTGTCGACGACGACCGAAATCGGGGCAAAAAGCCCATCGGTGGCGTTGCCGAACACGCTGACGACATGGGGAGAGGTAATCTTCCAAACGGTTTGCGCTTCAATGCTCACGGCGAACACGTTTCCCAATCCGTCCACGGCCACGTCAAACGGCCGCGTGACGCCGTCCGCGGCGCTGGCCAAGACGGTGCTTACGCCCGCCGGCGAAATCTTGACGATGTTGTTGGCCAGGTAGTTGGCGACGTAGAGATTGTTGGCCGAGTCGATCGCCAGACCGGTCGGCGTGGTCACACCCTGGGCGGTTCCCGCGAACATGGTCTTCACCCCGTTGGGATCGATCCTGCTGATCCGCTGGCCCAAAAACTCGCTCACATACAGATTGCCGGCCGAGTCGTAAACGGCGCCAATGGGACTAGATAACCCCGTCGAGACGCCCGTGCCTGCCGCGCCGGAATTCAGGCTTCGCAGGTTTTGGTTCTCGATCGAGCTGGCGGCGATGCGGCGGCCCAGGATGGTCAACGGGGCCGTATTGGAGCGGCTGCCGATTCCCAGAGCGTCGGTGACGCGAACGCGGACGGCGCGGCTGGCCGGTGTCCCTGTGAACCCGAGCGCCACAAGCTGGGCCCAGGTAAGCGTCGGATTGACGCCCGCGGCGTCGCCAAACACGCCGTCGCCGTTCACGTCCCAGGAGTAAGTCAGGGGACCAACCGACAGGCTGCTCGATTGGCTGGCGTCCAAAACCAGATTGGCGCCCTCGCGCACCGCGTACGGTCCGCCGGGATAGGCATCGGCGACAGTTGGAAGGTAAAGCTGGACGTTGTCGATGCCGTCGGTATCGCCCGGGCTGGCCTGGTTATAGACTGCCTCAATGGAGATTTGCACCGAATCGACGTCCAACAGAAGCGCGTCCCAAGTCCCGGAGACGACGTTCCACCGCGTGCGATCGATCGGAGCCGAGAAAGTAGCCCAACTTGACTGGGCGGCGGACGAGGTAATGAAATCAGCCTGGCCGCCTGGGCCTGAGATGCGCACTGTGAGTGGGCCCAGGGTGGGACTGCCACCGGGATTCACCACGCGGTGGTTCCACGCCAGCACACCGCCGTAGTCCAGCGCCGACCAATCGCCCAAGAATTTGGTCGGCGCAACCAGCCAGCCGGTGTCCCCACCGCCGGCATTGTCGAGGAACTGAGCATATCCGCCCGGTTTTCCGCCGGTCGCAACATGGGTGAAAGCGCCTGCGCCCAACCCCGTCCAACCGTCCAGGCCCGTTGAGAAATCGCTGAGGGCGATTGGCGGCGCTGATTTGACCAGCCGGACATTGTCCACCATCACCTCGGCATTGCCTGTGGCGATGTTCGAGGCGTCCATGGCAATGTACAGGGCCGTGACGTTCTTGAGCACGTCGGCCAACGAATCGGTTCCCGTCGAACCAAAGATGCTTGACTGCCGCCAGCACGGGGACGCGAACGAGACGTATCGATCGTTCCAGGTTCCGATGGGCCCCAGCGACGAATCAAAGGAGTAGCCTGTGTCGTTCGGTCCGCCTCGCAGAACGATGGTGCTGGGAAGGATCGTATGGCTGCCGTGATCGACCAGCAACTCGTCCCAGCGCACGCCGGCAAACCCACTGAGGTCACCCAGAAAGTCCAACGGCGCCTGAGCAAACAGGCCGCCTCCGCCAGGCAAGTTGTCATAGGAGACCATCTTGCCGCCCGGCTGGCCGCCGGTGTTCTCGACCACGAGGCTACCGCCGAACGGCTCGGCCTTAGTCCACCCTTGAAGCGTGGCGTCGTCAGAATTGCTGATCGCCAACAGTGGATCGGGAACGGTAAACGCCTCGTACCGCCCTTGCACTTCGGCCTGTAGCAGGGTCCGGTTGTAGACTTCGACTTGGTCCAAGAGGCCGTCCAACATCCGGCTTCGCTGCGATGCAGCGCTGTTGCTCTTAATGCCGCCAAACACGATGACGGAGTTGCCGCTCGCCGTCAGCGAATTCAGAGCAACAGCGCTGTCGCTGCCGGCCAACTCTCCGTCCACGTACAACGAGAACGTCGTTCCATTGAACGTGATGCCAATCTGGTGCCATGAATGGGCGTCGAGCGGCGTCGTCGAGGCGAAATTCATGTCCTGAACGCCGGAACTGTTGTAGTTGAGCGCGCGGACGAGTCCATCGGGCTGCAACACAAGGTGTGTTTCGGCCCCCGAACCACTGAAGCCATCGCTCGTGCCGATGTAGAACGGGAAATCATCGTTGTCGAGGTCGGCTCGATTGACCCACAGTAACACCGACCAGGACGGCGTGCCGGTGATCATTGACCTCGGAAGCCAGAAGCCGAATTGGCCGGTTCCCGAACTCGGTTCACTTAGGCGTCCTGCCTGTCCAAGCCGCGTGCCCACCGGCGAGACCTGCAAGGCGTTGGCGCTGTCGTAACTGGCGGCACGAATGCGACGGGTCATGTCGACCACCGCCCCGCCTGGCGCCGAATTGGGAACCAGGTCCAAGGCATTCGGATCAGGCGCAGGCAGCGGCTGTACGTTATCGAACGTGTATTCGCCGACAAGGCCCGCGGGGAACGAGTTGGCGGCCAGCTCGCTACCGATCGCACCGGCGGCAAGCAGTCGTCGATCTTCCAGTGATTCGACCTTCAGGCGGCGTCCGCTGTGCCTCCGATCCATTGCCTCTCGGTCTCGGTTCGACTGTCTCACGTTTAGTTTTCGGCGCATGACTGCACTCCCCGATGTCAGGTGGCTGAAATGAGTTTCCCAATGGCGGACAGTTGGCGGTCCTGCGCCACGGTTCGCGCAAGGGATTGCGCAGGCCGGGTCAGGCGCTCGCTGCGCGTACGTGAAAGAGTGACGATGAACCGTCAGGAAATCGCCAACCCAAGACGGGCTGGTCGGCCCCAATGCAAAAGGAGCGCCGAACCAGCGCCGCTCCAGAGACCCCGACCAAGGGGCACCAAAGAACAGCACCTGGCCGACGCTCCCTTACGGGAGCGCGGTCCAAGCACTGTTTCTTTGGTCAAGGACCCGTAGGTCCAGGTTGGTCGTTTCTCTGGAAACAGTCTTGACGCACGCGCGTCTGTTCAAATTGTCGGCGCGGCATTCGATGGCCGCGCGGGCTGACTCTGTGGTACCTCAGGATGATTTGATGATTGGCCGGCGAACGTGCCGACCAGCAAACTAGGGTAATGCGGTGGCGGCCGGTCGGCAAATGTGCGACGCGGGTCACTGTCGACAAGGGCGTTGGGGACCCGAATGGCCACCGCGAGTGCCGGGCAGCGGGAGCTGAACCAACCCCATGGGGCCGTCCCGCCAAACTCAATGATCGCGCAACGAATTGGCAGGCGTCGGCGCGTGCGGCCAGGCGGCCTGAGACGAGGCGGCCTGCGGCGAAGGCCCACGCCGTCCAACCTGTCGATCTTGAGCGGCAGGGTGGGCAGGCCTGTCAGGCGGCCGGGCCTTCCGTTACTTGTTGCCCGGTTCTTGCTGCGGCCGAAACCGCAACGCGATATCGCCGGGCTCCTGCTGGGCCAGGTAGTAGTCGTAGTCCGGACCCTCCGCCACCTTGCGGGCCAATTCGGCGACCTGGGCGTCGGTGGTCTCCCAGTCCCCGTCGTCGGCCCCAGTATCGTCTGCCTCCATATCGTCCGGCAGATCGTCGTGCGGGTCGTGGTCGATCCCGTTGGGCGGCTGCGATGGCAGGACGGTTGGGGCCGTTGCTTCGTGCGGGTCGGGCGGCGGTGTCCGCAGTTCGGCGGCGCCCTGCGGCGCGGCCGCAGCGGCCAGGTCAGCAGGTGTGGGCGGACCGGCTGTCGGCGGCGTCTCCTGGTTGGATTGCCCGGGCGGCTGGGTGGCGGCAGGCAGCGTCGGTGAGACGTCGGCGCTAACCGCGGTGGCCTTGGGCACGGGCTTCGGTAGGCGGCACTGTACTTCAAGCAACTGCTTGAGCGCCCGCTGATATTGCCGATCGGCGGTCGCCAGTTGTTTGTTCATCTGATCGGCCAGCTTGCCGCCATGTCGGACGGCCTC
>CAYWTU010000470.1:0-4193 GCA_964461275.1 uncultured Pirellulales bacterium
GCCCGAGCATCTGCGACTGCGGAACGCGGACTTCGACCAGGTTCAACTCCGCTGCCGGCGAGGCGCGTTGCCCCATCTTTTCCAGCTTCTTGCCGACCGAAAGTCCGGGAGTGTCGATGTCGACCAGGAACGTTGTGAGCCCCTTGTGGCCGGCCGTGGGATTGGTCTTGGCGAAGACCACCGCGAAGCTTGCGACCGTGGCGTTGCTGATCCAGATTTTCGTGCCGTTGAGGACCCAGTCGTTCCCGCTGCGAACGGCGGTGGTTTGAAGACCCGCCACGTCCGACCCGGCGCCCGGCTCAGTGGCGGCGTAACAGCCGAATTTGCCGCCGGCGAGCAAGCCCAGATACTTATGCTTTTGCTCCTCGCTGCCGGCGACCAACACCGCGTCGGCCGCGACAGCATTGAGTCCGATCGCCCCGCCGATGCCAGTGCACCCCCAAGCGAGCTGCTCGGTCACCAGGGCCAATTCGAGCACGCCCAAGCCGCCGCCCCCATAGGCGCTGGGAACTGTGAGGTTCAACAACCCCACCTCGCGGGCACGATGGAAGATGTCCATCGGAAACTCCTGCGAGCGATCGAACTGGGCTGCAACGGGAACGATCTCTTTGGCCGCAAACTGGCGGGCCAAGTCGCGAATCATTTTCTGTTCGGTCGAAAGTTGAAAGTCCACGGCAAGGGCGTCCTAAATGGGTGCCAAACAACCGGACAACGGGCTGCTAACGTCCGTTGATTACGACAACCTGTCCGGTACTTTGTTGGGCTCTAAAAACTGTTTGGTTTGTGACGGCGGCGCGAGCGAGATTTGTGTTTTGTCAGCCGAGCGCAGTTAGCTACCACAGCGGCCCGCACCCCAACTCGCGGCGCAAGAGGCCTATCTGACCGGCGTGCAGCATCTCGTGTCGGGCGCACCAAAACAAGGCCCCGGCGCGGGTGTTGAATTGCGGATGCGGCATCGAAGTGGGCAAATCGCCGTCGGACTCGGACCAAGCGGCGATCTCGCGTTCGACCTGCGCGTGAACCGCCGTCAGCACGCGCAGGATGTCGGCCGGCGCGGGGTATTGCGCAGAGTCGGCCACGGGCGTCGAATCGCGGCCGAATTGGAGGAGAAAGTCGTTAGAGATGAGCGCCTCTTCGGCTGGCTGGCGGCCGCGAATGCGCTCCAGGCACAGGCGGTACTGGGCCACTGCCAAGTGCCCTGCCTGCCAGGCCACGTGCGTCACTCCGTGCGGCATCTTGAACCAGGCGTCATCGGGTATTTTCTCCAGCAGCATCAGCGAGTATCGCCGCGCCGTGTCGATTTGTTGCCAGGCGATCTGAAGTCGGTTCATAGAGTCAACCTCGAGTGGCGCCGTTTTTGTTTCTTACGTCCACGATGATTGTGCGACCCGGGAACGGTTCTGCCTGGCAGCCATCGCATCCATTCTTGCTAGCACTGCTGCCGCGACCGCGGCGCCCGCAAAGCTCCCGCAGCATGCTGGTTCTGCGCAGTTTACCCTGGCGCGCCTACGGTGTACCACGGCGCCAGTTGGTGCGGCAACTGCCGGGCCGCGCAGCCCCGACGGCGCGAGGGGGATGGCAACACAGAACCTCCATGAGAATGGAGGTGTCCCTGGCGTGCAATTCAGGGACTTCGACCCAGCCTGCGCCGTTTCGCCACCTTCGTCGCGTGTTGCGAAGGGTTGCCTCAGCGCCGTCAGACACACTCGCAACTTGCGCACAAAGTGTTGGATGCACCTTTGTCCCGCTCGGTACGCGCCAAGACGTTGACAGTTTGCTTTCGGTTCGGTTAGAGTCGGCAAGCGACTGGTTGGCGTATGCCCGGCAACAGCGCGAGTGTGAGGTTCGACGTGGCGACGGCCAGTGCAGACCATGGTCGGCGACAGCAAGCCTTTGGTCGGCGACAGCGAGCCTTGGTGGCAGTCATGTTGTCGGGGCTGGTCTGTGTTGTCGAATATCGCGCGACGGCGGACTCGACCTTGGCCAGTTTCGCTTCGAAGCTCCCCGCCCCTTGCCCACCGACTCACGTGGAACTCGCCTTCAACCGCGGCGCTCGGTTTCAATGGGCGGCTTATGCCCCAGCCGCGGATCCGGACTTGCCATTCGATTGGCCTGATCGCGAAGCGGAGCGGCCGTGGCGCTATTTGGTGATCCATCATAGCGGGGCGCCGTCGGGGAGCGTCGAGTCGATCGACGCCGAGCACCGCGAGCGCACCGACCGCGACGGCCGTCCCTGGCTAGGCATCGGTTATCACTTTGTCATCGGTAACGGCCGAGGCATGGACGATGGCGCCATCGCGCCCACATTTCGCTGGCGCGCCCAATTGCACGGCGCACACGCCGGCCAGGCCAAGTACAACGAACAGGGGCTCGGCATCTGCTTGATTGGGAATTTTGACGAGCAGGCCCCCACGCTCCGCCAAGAACAAGCGGCCCGACAATTGATTGGCGAATTGCGTCGCCGTTACGCCATTTCGCGCAGCCATGTACTCCGCCATATGGATTTGAAACAGACCGCCTGTCCCGGTAAGCAATTGCCGCTGTCGCTCGTCCTTGGAGACGAGCCGGACGAATTGCGCGTCGGGCGTCGGCCGGCCCACCGCCGCGGCCCGCACACAGCGGCCGGGCGCCTTCCCTAACCCACCGAGTCGCATGAACCGTCTTTCGCACGTTGTAGCTCCTCATAATCCGCTGCCTCGTTCGCCGGAACCGTATGAGGTTCATCGGGCGGTTGTTCAGGCGGCGGATGACGCCGAACATTGCGTGTTGTTCGTGCCCCTGCATTACGAGCCGAATTACGCCTATCCGCTCTTGGTTTGGTTGCACGGACCCGACGACGATCAGCGGCAGGTGCAGCGGTTGATGCCGCACATCAGCATGAGGAACTACGCGGCCATCGGCGTGCGCGGCACGCCCGTGGGCCGCAGCGGCGGAGCGAAACATGCTTTTTCCTGGTCGCAGGCCGACGCGCACTACCACGCGGCCGAACAGGCGGTGCTTGAAGGAGTTCAGGCGACGCTCTCCAAGTTGCACGTAGCGCCCGAGCGGGTGTGCATCGCCGGCTTCGATTGCGGCGGCACGATGGCCCTGCGCCTGGCGCTGGAGCATCCTGACCAGTTCGCGGGCGCGCTGTCTCTGGGCGGCGCCTTTCCACACGGTCGTCAGGCGTTGCGACGATTGCACGAAGCCCGCAAACTGCCCGTGTTTTTAGCCTGTGGCCGAGACAGCCAGGCCTACGATTCGCAACACATCTCGGCCGACCTACGGCTGCTGTACAGCGCGGGCATGTCGGTGGCCTTGCGGGTCTATCCTTGCGGGCACGAGATCACGACCCAGATGTTGTCCGACATGGACCGCTGGCTGATGGAGCAGGTTGAGAACATCAAGCAGCGAGTCGCTGATTCCACGACGCGTCCGCCGTACACCGCGGAGTAGTCGGCGACTTTTTTTGCGGCGGCGATTTCTGCTGCGGCCATCCGCTGCACCCTGCGCTGTTTTGCTATCTTCGCGCCGCGGGTGGCGGCTTTCGCCCTGGGAACCAGGGAACCAGGCCGTTATACTCCGCGGCCCTGTGGCTCGCCGGTCCTCGTCACCCCTTGGCCGGCTCGACGCGCTGCGTCTGCCGTCGATTACCAACTGTGTCGTTGCAATCCATGCCTGCGCTTTCGCGACATCGACGAACGTGGCGTCTGCTGGCCGTGTGCCTGGCGCCAACGCTGCTGACCTGCGGTTGCGTGCAGCGACGAATGACGATTCGCACCAATCCACCGGGGGCCCAGTGCTACATCGACGATTACGAGATCGGCGTCACACCATGCGCCACCGACTTTGTCTACTACGGGACGCGAAAGATCCGCCTGGTCAAGGACGGCTACGAGACGCTAACCGTCGAGCAGCGCATTCGGCCGCCGTGGTTCGAGTGGTTTCCGCTCGACTTTGTGACGGAAAACCTTTATCCGGGCGAGCTGCGTGACGAGCAGGCGTTCAGCTTTCAACTTGTGCCGCAGCGGATCATGCCGCCTGTGGAAATATTGGAGCGGGCGGAAAACCTCCGCCGCGCCAGTCACCTAGAGGGCTTCAATCCGCCACAAGACATGGTCAACGCTCCGACGCCCACGCGGCCGGGGGCCCAACCCGGCGCGCGCCCCTTGCCGCGGCCGCCCGGAACTCCGGGCTATATGACGCCGGGTTTT
>CAYWTU010000471.1:0-4190 GCA_964461275.1 uncultured Pirellulales bacterium
GGGAGAGGTTCATTTAATCACGGGCGGCCTGGGCGGCATCGGTCGTCAATTGGCGCACACGCTGGCTAAGCTGGCCCCGGTGCGGCTGGTGCTGGTGGGACGCCGCGCGGAAGCGGACGAGTCCCTGTTGAACTCCTTGCGTGCGGCCGGCAGCGAGGCGGAGTATCGACCTTGCGACGTGTCCAACGAGGCCGACGTGACGTCGCTGATCGAGCATATTCAGCGCCGCTACGGCCGGCTCGACGGCGTCTGGCACGCGGCAGGACTCTTGGACCGCCAGCGACTGTCGCTTCGCAGCAAATCGCGCGAATCGTTCCAGCAGGTACTGGCTCCCAAGGTCCAGGGGACGTGGCTCTTGTGGCACTTTACGCGCCCCCTCCGGCCACGCAGATTCGTATTGTTCTCGTCGATCAGCGCCTTGTCGGGCACACTCGCCGCAGGCCAAAGCGACTACGCCGCCGCTTCGCGCTTTCAGTGGTCGTTCGCCGCGGCCACGCGCAACGCCGCCGCCGACACTGATACGGGCGCCGTCTGCCTGCTGTTGTCCGCATGGCAAGGGACTGGAATGACCGCCGAAGCGGCTGCCGGTCCGATCGTCCAACAGCTTGGCCTTTTGCCGCTGAATCCAGATCGGGCGATAGCGGCAGTGCTGAATGCTGCGCTCGCCCCGGACCATGTGGCCGTCATGCAAACCGACCGCGAGCGTTTCCAACCTGACAGACTGCTGGCCATGGCCGTGGCTGAAGCGACTGCCGTTGTACCGCAGGGCGGCGCAGACTTGCGCGTCGTTGACGGCGACGAACGGTTGCACGCCGAGACGGCACGCCGAATCCTGGAGCAATGTGCCCAATTCTTGCGAGTTCCGCTCGATCAGTGCGATGCCCGGACCAATTTCATGGAGTTGGGTTTCGATTCGGTCGTGGCGCTGCAACTGGCGCGGTGGTTGGAAGCCCGTTTGGGCCTACCGATCGACGCGACCCTGTTGTTCCACTATTCCACCGCCAGCGACCTGGCCGCTAAGGCACTGGAGCTTCGCCCTGCCGGCTTGACGCACGAGGCGGTCGGCCCATCAACGGCGCTATCGGCTGAGCCGCAGCGATACGGCAAAGTACTTGATAACGACGATTCAACAAACGTTCCATCACAAGTTGCCGATTTGGCGGGCGCTGAGTGCGGCTTGGTCGACGGCACGTCGGGGGGCGCCTTCGCCGATGGTACAACCACCGGCGATTCACATCATACAAGCGCACAGTTGCAAAGACGCAACGAAGCGAAGGAATTTCAAGAGGACGTTCCAGCGCCCATCGCCGTTGTCGGTCTCGCTTGTCGTTTGCCCGGCGCCGGCAACCCCGACGACTTCTGGCGCAACCTGTGCCAGGGCCGCGATTGCATCACCGATCTGCCTGCCGAGCGCCGACGGTTGTTGGGCGCTCGAACGGCGCACGCTCGAACCCGCGGCGGCTATCTGTCGCACATCGAAGACTTCGACGCCGCGTTGTTCCAGCTCTCGGTCCGTGAGGCTCGACTCATGGATCCCCAACAGCGGCTGTTCTTAGAAGTCGCTTGGGAGGCGCTCGAGTCGGCTGGCTACCCGCCACAAGGCGGTTCGGAGCAGGCGGTCGGCGTTTACGTGGGCGTCAGCACCCAGGACTACGTACAACTGGTCAGCGACACGGGCGATCGGCGCGATCCGCACCTGCGAGCCGGCAATGCCTTGTCGATGATCGCCAATCGCGTCAGCTACCTGTTGAACTTGACCGGCCCCAGCCTCAGCGTAGACACCGCCTGTTCCAGTTCTCTGGTGGCGGTCCACCTGGCGTGTCAGGCGTTGCGCAATGGCGAGGCCCAAATGGCGTTGGCCGGCGGAGTTCATTTGAACCTGAATGCCGAGGGAGATGAAATCCTGACCCGCGAAGGGATGCTGGCAGCCGACGGGCGGGCCAAAGTCTTCGACGATCGTGCCGACGGCTTCGTCCGCGGAGAGGGGGCCGCGGTCGTGGCGCTCAAGCCGCTAGCCGCCGCTGTGCGCGACGGCGACGTCGTCTGGGCGGTCATTCGCGGGACGGCCACCAACAACGATGGTCACGCGAAGGCCGGGTTAGCGGCGCCCAATCCGCGCGCCCAAACCAACGTCGTTCTTTCCGCCTGGCGACAGGCACAAGTCTCGCCCGAGAGCATCGGGTTGGTCGAAGCGCACGGTACGGGCACGGCGCTCGGCGATCCGCTCGAGTTGCAAGCTCTTTGCGCCGCGTTCGAGCGCTTCACGCGCCGACGCGGGTTCTGTGCCGTCGGTTCAGTAAAGTCGAACGTGGGTCACCTGGAGGCGGCCGCTGGCATGGCGGGGCTGGTCAAAGCGATCCTGGCCGTGGCCCATGGCCGCGTTCCACCGACGCTGCACTTTCAACGCCCCAACCGCTCCGTGCAATTCGAGAACAGCCCATTGTTTGTGGCCGACCGTCTTCAGTCTTGGCCGCAAGCAGGTCCCCGTCGCGCCGGCGTGAGCAGCTTCGGCTTCGGCGGCACGAACGCCCATTTAGTTGTTGAACAATCGCCGCCCGAGTCCAACGCCGCGGTCGCCAGCGGCCACGTATCTCCCCAGCCACAAATGCCTGATCCGCTAGCAACGCCCTGCCAACGACGATGAAGCCCCCGCTACCACATCTCCTGATCTTCTCTGCGCAGCAGTCCACGGCTTTACAAGCCATGGCTTCTGACCTGGCCGAACATTTGGCTGCGCACAAAGAAGTGGCGCTGGCCGATGTGGCTTATACCCTGGCCGTCGGCCGTGCACGTCTGCGCCATCGGCTGGCGATCGTGGCCCAGGATCTCGACCAAGCCGTTGACCGCCTCCGCAGCGCCGGCCGCGGCCGCGGGGACCGGGGAATCTACCGCGGACTTGCCGCCGCGACGCCGCCGGTTCGGATCCCCGGCGGTGATCTGCGCGATGTCGCTGGCTGGTTGCAGTCGAACTCGCAGACGCTGGCGAGCGCTATGCCGGAAATTCGGCTGGCGCCGGAACTTCTACAGGAGATGGCGTCACAGAGCACGGGGCGTTCTGAAACATGGGATGGCTCCGCGCCCGCCCTTCCGGATGTCGCAACTTCCGGAGGAATCGGCGGACAGGCGGCAACCGAGTCGCACGCGAGCCTGCTCGAACTGCTCGGTCAATTGTTCGTTGGCGGCGTCGACCTCTCGCCAAGCCTGTTCGTCGCCGGTCGGCCCCCTCGACGGGTCGCTTTGCCGACCTACCCATTCCAGCGTCGATCGCTTTGGCTAAACCTGCGCGAGCCAGATGGGCCGAAGCCACCGCTTGACGGTCAATCGGATGACGTGCAGAACGCCCGTTCGATGTCCGCGGAATCGGACATCGCCGCTTGGCTTCGCGTGCCGCGCTGGGGCGAGCTGCGCCGCGGCCAGCGGCGCGTAATTCCTCAGGGCGCCTGGCTGCTCATTGCGGACGACCGGGGCGTGGCCGACCAGTTGGCCTCGCTGCTAATGCGGCTCGGCAGCCGTGCCGTCGTAATTCGGTATGCAGCGCGGTATGAAGCTGCCAACGCGGATAGTTTCGTCATCGACCCCGACCAGCCCGAGCATTTTCAGCGACTTGCCGCCGCGCTCCGCATGCAGCACGAGCGCCTGGCGGGCGTGATTCACTTGTCGACGCTGCGCCCCGATGCCGACGAAGCGCCAGGTGCGGCAACACAACGACGCTGGCGATCAGAGGGAGTCGAGTCGCTCTTGCATCTCATAAACGGCCTCTTGGCACACCAGCGCGATCCTTGGGAGCTGGTCGTCGTGACGAATCGTTCGGTTCGCGCCCTGACCGACGACGAACCGCCGCTTCCAGACCAAGCGATGCTGCCCGTCTTGGCGCAGGCCGCCGCCGCCGAATTGCCCGACGTGACGCCTCGCGCCATTGACCTAAACCTTGCGGAGTCGACGCCGGCGGACTTAGCTGGTGAGATTGTTGACGAGCTTCAGCAGGCGTCCCCTGACACATTCGTCGCCCGTCGGCGCGGCCGGAGATGGGGCCGAGAACTGACGCCACTGGAAGAGACGGACAACGCTGCATCGCCACGCGTGCGGCGAGGAGGCGTGTATTTGATCACGGGCGGGTTGGGAGACGTGGGCCGGGCCTTGGCCGGCTGGCTCGTCGGGGCGGCGGCCGAGAATGCAACGCCGGGGGACCA
>CAYWTU010000472.1:0-4187 GCA_964461275.1 uncultured Pirellulales bacterium
CGACGGCGACGTCGTGCAAATTGCGATCGATCGCCGGCGGTTGGTCGGCAGCGTCGATCTGGTGGGCGACGGTCAGCGGACGTTCGGCGCCGACGAAGGCGTCTGCGTACTGGAGCGTCGATCGCCGCGCGAAGATCTGTCGGCCGATCCGCGGCTCCCGGCCGACACGCGGCTGTGGGCGGCGTTGCAAGAAGCCAGCGGCGGCACTTGGGGCGGCTGCGTGTACGACGCGGAGGCGATTATCGCGCAGCTTGCCGTGGGGCGGGCCGCGATGATCGCCGCCGACTCGGTTACAGGAGATTGACCCGTGGATTTCGCTTTGCGGCGTCGCGACGCTATCGCTCACCGTCGAGCGCCGCGATGGGAAACAACGCTGACGGCGTGTGTTCCCGCCGCATGATCGCTTGCAACTCGGCCAGCTTGGCCGGTTCATGCGCCGACACGTCGCGCGACTCGGCCACATCATGCTCCAGGTTGTACAACTCGACGTGCTCGTTGGGTGGCTGCGGCTGGGGTGGCTTGAGGTTTCGTCGCACCGCCTTCCAAGGCCCCACGCGAACGCACTGCTGGCCGCCGTAGCCCGGGAACTCGCGATACAGAAACGGCCGCTCGGGCTGTTGTTGGCCGAGCAGCGTCGGCGCCAGGCTGATACCGTCTACGTCGGCCGGAATCAGTTCCCGGTGGCCGCACAAATCCAACAGCGTCGGCAACCAATCCTCAAAACCGCTGACGCGAAGGGACGTTTCGCCGGCAGCGACTTGTCCCGTCCACCGCACGATCCCCGGCACGCGGAGGCCCCCTTCGTAGACCGACCCCTTCCAGCCGCGGAGCGGACCGACCGATTGGAAGAACTCGGTGTCGGCGCCCCCCGTGCCGGGCTCAGCGGCGCCATTGTCCGACGTGAACACAAACACCGTCCGCTCGTCGAGCCCCAATTGCTCCACTGTATCGATCAATTGACCAACGTGCCGATCCAATCGCGAAATCATCGCCGCGTATGCCGCCCGGGGCGTCGGATGCGGCAGGTATCCGTTCTGGCCGCGGTACGGACGTTCGGGAAACTGTCCGGCGTATTCGGCCAGTGCTTCATCCGGCGCCTGTAGAGCCAGGTGCGGAATGACCGTGGGGTAGTACAGGAAAAACGGTCGGTCCCGGTGCTCCCGCACGAACGCGACCGCCGCGTCGGTGATGGCGTCCATGGCGTACACGTTTCCGCGGTAGGCCGCGTAGCTCGCGGCCTCATCGGCAGGGGCGTCCTCCGGCAGCCGCTGGTGCGCCGCGAAGGCGGGGTTTTCCAGCGGATGTCGCACATCGTTGGCCCACAAATAGGTGGGATAGTGGTTGTGGGCCACGCGTTGACAGTTGTAGCCAAACCAGCGGTCGATCCCCTGCGCCGTCGGGCTGCCCGCTGAGTCGGGCGGTCCGAGTCCCCACTTGCCGAACCCGCCGGTGACGTAGCCGGCCCGCTGAAACAATTCCACGAGCGTCATCGCGTCGGTGGGCAGCGGCTGTTGTCCCTCGGGTTTCACCTCAGTGTTGTTGCGGATGGCGGCGTGACCGGAGTGCTTGCCGGTCATCAGCACGCACCGCGAGGGAGCGCAAACGGGCGAGCCGGAATAATGCTGCACCAGCCGTATGCCTTGGGCCGCCAGTCGATCGATGCGCGGCGTTTTGAACTTCTGTTGACCGTAGCAGCCCAGATCGCCGTAGCCCAAGTCGTCGGCGATGAGGAATACTACGTTGGGCGCGGCGGCGGCGACAATCGGCGCCGTCCACAGGCAGACCAGCGCCACGGTCGGCCGTAGTGAAACGTGGAACAAACGAAGGCCAAACGGCTTGCAACCTTCCATAACGTGCTTTTCGGTTCAATGGATTGGTTGGCTGATCGCGGCGGCTGCCGCAGGCCATCGCCCAGCGTTACGACCGCGGTGGGAAGGCGGCCGACAGCAGAATGCTCGTGCCGGCGGTGATGCACCTAAGGGCCACCGAACCAATCACCATGGTCCCCATTCCCAGCACCAACGTGGCGGCTATCCGGCCCACCGGGTACTTCTGGCCGTCGTACTCGATCAGGCCGCCCTCGTCGAAGCCCAAGACGTCGCTCCATTTGTTGACCAGCGATTCGGCCGACTGTGGGTCCTTGAGGGCGGTTGGAATGCCGGTCAGCACTTTGACGACGAACATCAGCCCGACCACCACCAGCGCCACCCCAATGGCGGCCGCCAAGAGCCGCAACAGAGGCCCGATGGCGCTGCTGACGGACGGAACGGCGCGGGAATCAAAGTCGCTGGCCATTGCGGTATGGTAATGGATGTCGGGCGAAGCGGCCACGCGGCGGCGGCTTTGCCGGGACCCGGCGGAGGTGGGCTGGCATCGCTGGCGCTGGCGACGCTTGGCCGGGCGAGGCCAACCATGGCGGCCGGGGTTATTTCCATAATTAGCGCATTGTTCACCAAAGGCGCGGGTGGTTGCCGTAAATTTGACACTCTCGTGGAGCCCACTTAGAATGACGGGTCTGTGCCTATTCCAGACGCAGTTCGCCGGGCGTGGTCGCCGGACGGGGTAGGGCGGAAGGCAGGGAGTTGAAATGCGCAGCCAGTGGTGAAACTGGCTGCCGGGATCGAACGAGGGTTTCGTGCGGCCGGAGATGTACGATGAAGAAGTCTGAAGCGAAGGCTTACAAGGAAGTCTTGTTGCAGATGCGGGCGCGGCTCCGCGGCGACGTGACGCAGATGGCCGATGCGGCTCTGAAGAAGAACCGCATGGAATCCAGCGGCGATTTGTCGAGCATGCCGATCCATATGGCCGACCTGGGCAGCGACAACTTCGAACAGGAGTTCACGCTGAGCCTGATGGAGACGGAAGAGGACACCCTGGCGGCGATCGAGGCGTCGCTGGAGCGGATTGAGGACGGAACCTATGGCCAATGCGACGAGTGTGGCGGCGTCATCTCCAAGGCCCGGCTCAACGCCATCCCCTACACCCCCATGTGCATCCGCTGTGCCCAGCAAATGGAGCGCGGATAACGCGGGCGGCTGCTCGGCCGTTCCGCCCAGCCGGTACGTGTTGTTCGCCGTGTTGGCGCTGGGCGGCCTAGCGCTCGACTGGGGGAGCAAAGGCTGGATTTTCCAGCGGTTGGGCATGCCCGGCGGCGACGTGATCTGGCTGTGGCAGCCCTATTTGAGCCTGGAAACGCATCTGAACGAGGGCGCCTTGTTCGGCATGGGCCAAGGCCGCCAGCCGATCTTCATTGCCATGTCGCTGATTGCGGCCACCAGCGTCCTGACCTGGCTGTTTTGGTTTGGGGCCGCCCGCGATCTGTGGATCACCACCGCCCTGGGGAGCGTCAGCGGCGGGATGATCGGCAACCTGCTGGACCGGCTGGGGGCGCCGGCTTTGGCCTGGAACTACCCGGCCCAGCGCCTGGGGCAGCCGGTGTACGCCGTCCGCGACTGGATTCATTTCCAGATTCCGGGCTGGTTCGATTGGCCGGTGTTCAATGTGGCCGATAGCTTGCTGGTGTGCGGAGCCATCATGTTGGTGGTTCACGCATTGTATCTCGATCGGTCCCAAGGCGCCCGCGACGCATCGTCGCAACCTATTTCGGCTTCGACCGACGGTGGCGACGCCAAGACGTAATCGAGCGCGTTACGGCAAGCGGCCGCGGGGCGTTTTCCGGGCAGTGCGTGGGCGTTTTCGGCGAACCTTGTGGTCGGGACCGTGTCTGGCTTCATGGACGGATGCGACAGAGCGGCTGTGGCGCGCGACGCCGCGAAAGCGGTGGCGAATTGCCGACGTTTCCAGATTTTTCTTGACCCAGAGCCGGTCTGCTGCATACGATCCGAAGTGTGGGCCGTTTGCTAACGTGGCGACGGCTGAACTAGAGGCCCAAGGGCTGCGGGCTGGTCCGCGGCCACGGGCGCGGCTTCTAGAGGAAGGAGGTGATCCGCATGTGTAGTGGTGACCAGAGGTGGCTCGTCTAGTCGAGCAGCCGACGGGCTGCTCCTTGCGGACCGCGTCGCCAAGTGCGGCGAGGAACCCAAGCGTGACAGCCGATGTTGCGAGCCAACGCAACCTGAGCCGGCGGAGGTCGACCACGACTTCCGCCGGTTTTCTTTTGCGCGCGGGTTGACGCGTTCAGGCCGAAGCGTTCGCTCGTCGCCTGCTCGCTGCCGAACACGCATCCG
>CAYWTU010000473.1:0-4162 GCA_964461275.1 uncultured Pirellulales bacterium
CACGCCACAGGGTCGCTTTTCGGTGAGCAACATTCTTTGGCCGCGGGCGGCCGAAATTGCCGAAGCGGTCGCCGCGAAAATCGGCCGGAACATCGGCGATGTGCCCGACTCCGTAGAGCACGCCGTCGCCAATCGCCCGGGTGACCGCATCGGCCTGAAAGCGATGCACGGCTGCGGGCTGGTGGCCATGGTGCTCTGCGGCGGGATGCTCTTGCTGCTGTGTGTGGCGCTTTTGGGGGGCATGCCGGTTTCGGACTTTGCCCGGGCCGCCATCGTGTGCGGCATCGGGTTTAGCGCCGGCGCGTCGATGTGGAAGTGGCGGATGAAGAGCTAGCCAGCAGGCGTCGAGCCCCAACCAACCTTGGCGCCCGCCCTTCCCAACGCCCCGCGGCTGTGGTTCAATCTGCGCTTCGCTGCGCCCGTCCTACCACGTCTCTTAAGGGACTCTTTGATGTCGACCGCGCCTCCCGCCTCGCGCTTAACGCCCACGCAATGGCTGATCTGCATCATTGCGGCCATCGGGTTTTGCTTCGACATCTACGAATTGTTGATGCTGCCACTGATCATCAAGCCCGCTTTGGAAAGCCTGGCCAACCTGCAACCCGGAACCGACGAATACAAGAGCTGGGCCCAAACACTGTTCTTCGCGCCGGCCGTGGCAGGTGGCGTTTTCGGGCTATTGGGCGGGTACCTGACCGACCGGCTGGGGCGCCGCCGCGTGCTCACCGGCAGCATTCTGCTATACGCTTTCTCGGCCTGCGCGGCCGGATTCAGCACGTCGCTGTACATGCTTCTGGTTTTGCGTTGCACAACGTTCATTGGCGTCTGCGTGGAGTTCGTAGCCGCCGTGGCCTGGCTGGCCGAGCTGTTTCCCAACCCCAAGCAGCGGGAGGCGGTGTTGGGCTACACGCAGGCATTTTCGTCGATCGGCGGGTTGTTGGTGACCGTGGCGTTCGGGTTGGCAATCAAGTTTGCCGACCAGTTGCCCGCGATTCAGGGCGTGCATGAAGCTTGGCGGTATACGCTGATTTCCGGGCTGATCCCGGCCATCCCGCTGATTTTGATTCGGCCATTCTTGCCCGAATCGCCCGTGTGGCGCGAAAAGCATGCCGCCGGCAAGCTGCGGCGCCCCAGCATCGCCGAATTGTTCCAACCGGCCCTGCGGCGGACGACGGTGGTGACCACGATCATGTTCGCGTGCAGCTTTGGCGCGGCGTTCGGCGCCTTTCAACAGTTGCCGCAGATTGTGCCGGGATTGGTGCAGAAGTTTCCCGAATACGAGGGCCTGAAAAAACCCGACCAAAAAAAGCTGGAGCTTTCGACCACCAAGGACGTGCAGTTGTATCAAGAGATCGGCGGCCTCTTGGGACGATTCGTGTTGGCTTATTTGGCGATCCGCATCGCCAGCCGCCGCAACCTGCTGCGGTTGTTTCAGATTCCCGGTCTGGTCGTGGTCCCGCTGGTCTTTTTCGTCCTGGCGACGCGCAACTTGGAGCTGTTGAAATGGGGCGTGCTGATCGGCGGGTTGTTGACCGTGGCCCAATTCAGCTTCTGGGGCAACTACCTGCCGCGGGTTTATCCGTTGCACCTGCGCGGCACGGGCGAGAGCTTCGCGGCCAACATCGGCGGCCGATTGTTCGGCACCTCGGCGGCGGCGATCTCGCAGCAACTGGCCCTGTCCATGCCCGGCCCAAACTTTGCCGTGCAACTGGCCAACGCCAGTGCGGTCGTGGCGTTGGTCTGCTACGGCGTGGGGCTGGTCGCGTCGTTCTTCCTGCCCGAGCCGCAGGGCGAAGCGCTGCCGGAGTAGGGGCAACTTCTCCACCCCCTTGAAGCTAGCACGACGGCATCGGCATTGTAGCGGCACGGCGCGAGCCGTCCGGTGATGGGCCTCGTTGGTTGTTCGGCCGGAGGGCTTGCGCCCTTCCGCTACTTTGCCAGGGCAATCGTGCTAGCTTCAAAGGAGTAGGAGCGACTTCTCCTGGAGTTCCTACCCGGACGCTCAGCAGGCCCTGCGTCGAGGTCGGACTAGCCACCAGCCGAAGATGCCCAGCGCGGCCAATTGCCACGCGGTCGGCTCCGGCACGCTATGCACCGTTGCAGTGGCCAAGATGCGTCCCGTGTAATGAAAATCGAACGGAACCAACGTAAAGGATGTAATCATCTCGAGCGGCAGATCGAAAGTGATGATTTCCGTACCGGGCGCCGGCCCGGGTGTCTTGGAAATGTTTCCGGGAAGCAAGACGTCGTTCCGGGCGAAGAAGGTCAAGTCCAAGGCGGGCAGGCTGCCGGAGGGCAGGAACGCCTGGATCGCACCGTGGGATAGGTAATCAACGACTCCCGTCTGATAAAAGCCTGGGTCGCCGTTTACTTGAAAACGGCCGTCCGAGGTTACCGACGTGCGAGCCGCGTTGGGAGCGTCGCTGACGAGGTCGAACCCAGAAGCCCATTGGGCATCGTGAAGGTCAAAGTCCACCGAACCAAGCACCCCCAAGTCAAGAGTTCCCTGTGTATCGTCATGCACTAGGTGTTCTTCCACAACGCGAAATCCCGTAATGCCGCGGGCTGGAGCCACGTCTAAGTCTAGGACCAGGGAGCCCGTCAGCGGCAAATCGACGACGGCGCCCAACCCCACACCGCCAATGACCGCCTCGGCCGACAAGAAGCTATCGGGCTGCAACGTCAACGTCACGCGCTGAACCGTTCGCGGATCGTTGGCCGTCAAGGCAGGACGAATTTGGATGTCGTCGACTGCGGTCGTTGCAGAACCGGCGCGCCAAGACACCGAGTAGCTTGCCTTTTCCGCGACGAACGGATCGGAACTCAGGCGCGACCAGTCAGCAAAACTGGATTTGGAGAGAGGGTAGATGACCTTCTCCGTCGGCAATCCTTCGTCCAGGACGAGGTCGTAGACGCCGACCTGTACAGGCGTCGCGACGCCAAGTAGATAACTGTTCAACCATTCGACCTGGTATGCCTGACCAACCACAAAGTCATTGACTTGTTGAGACGCCTTTGCGGGCTGTCCGTTCAAGTTGAAGGCAAATTGGCCGCCGTTGGGCGTGGGTGCAGGAGGATTTCGGGTTAAGCCATCGCTTCGACCGATGTACATGCCGTCGTTCGACGTCCAACCGTGGCCATCCAAGTAAATGATCGAACTGGGGCCGGAGATCGCTGGAGATTCAAAGTCGCCGTTTTCGATCGCCGGGGCGGCATCCGCCGCCTCAAAGGCGCCAACGGAAGCAATCCCAATTGATATCGCGACGATCAAGAGGCCGGGGCGCGACAAACGGCGCGCAGCGAAAAAACTCATGGGAAACCCCTGTTCCGGTGAAACGCATCCCGGGCAGAATGCCCGAGCGCAACGCAGCAGCACGACATGAGCCGATCAAAAGACGCTTCGGCAGCTTGCTCGCAAGTAGAACCTGTCAGCCATTTCGATCATAGTGAGGCCCAGAATCAATGTCAATTTTTCTGGCGATGGCCCACTGCCCGAGCAGCAGGGCGAAGCGCTGCCGGAGTAGGGGTGGGATTTGCCGTCGGTCGGCGGTTGTACGATGATGTGGAGCCGCAGCCCACGCGCAGGGCCGACTCGTACCGCGGTCAGACGCCAAGCAACTGAGCTGCATACCGGGAGCCTGAACGTGCGTGCAACGCATCGCCTTGGTTACGCCGTACGCGGCCACCTGCTCTTCGGCATGCTGATCGCGGCCTGGCCGATGGTCGGTCACGGACGAGATCGCGCTAACACAGATTTCGCGCAGCTCGTGCTGTTCCAATGCGATGTCACGCCCCCGGTCGGACATCCCTGCATGGGCGGCGGCATCGAACCGGTCAAGGAAGTCCTCGACCCGTTGTGGGCACAAGGGGTCGTGCTGACGGTGGCCGGACAGCCACCGGTGGCATTGGTGGCGGTCGACTGGTGCGAGATTCGCAACGAGGCCTACGACCGTTGGCGCGAGGCCATTGCCAAGGCCGCCGCAACAACGCCCGATCGCGTACTCTTGGCAAGCGTCCATCAGCACGACGCGCCGGTGGCCGACCTTCAGGCCGAACGACTGTTGCGGGAGAGGAAACTCCAGGGCAGCGTCTGCGACCTGGACTTTCACGAGGCGACGGTCCGCCGCGTGTGGCCGAATCAGTTGCATGTCAACGTGGTCGA
>CAYWTU010000474.1:0-4162 GCA_964461275.1 uncultured Pirellulales bacterium
TCACCGCCTGACACAACGCCTCGAAATCGCGCAGGAGCCAAGCCGCCGGATGGCGCACGTGATACTTGCCTGTCTGGCCCTCGCGCCGGGCCGTGGCCACCCGCTCCGCGTCGCTGGGGTGCGTATGGAGCAGCGAACGCTTTTCTTGCGCGCGCAGCTGCTCGGCCTTTTCGATCTGCTCTTTGGTCAAACACTGCAGGATGGCGAACTTGAGCCGAGGGAAGTTGTCCGGCAAGGCGCCTTGCTGAAACGAGGCCAAGGCGAAGTCCGAAGCGAACCCGTCGGCGGCGCTGAGATACCAAACCTTGCGCATCCCGGTGGCCAAACTGGCCGCGCCCGACACGCGACACCAGTACCGGTCGGCGTCAAATTCCTGTTGTCGCTCGAACGATCGCGACACCAACGCCCCCGCCATCCCCAGCAGCCACAGCAACTTGCGGCCGACCCAGGCGCCGCCGCGGGCCGCCGCCGACAGCAAAGCCTGAAAGCCCCCTTCCTCCGCCCATTGCTCCAACGTGGCGTCCCATTCGTCGCGATCATACACCACGGTGAAGAACCAGCCGTTGATGCGCTCAATCAACCGCAACAGCGTGCCGCCCAGCCCCTGACGAAAGTGCCCTACTTCATGGGCAATCAGTCCGGCCATTTCTTCCGTCGTCAGAGCGCCCAACAGCGGCAACCCGATTATCCGTTCGTATTGAATTCTAAACCAGCCGCGACGGACCGCTGCGGCGTTTGCCTCCGAGACCACTTGAACCCGGTGAGGATGCGCCGCGCCGACCATGTCGCACACGTGTTCGATGAACGTCCACATCAGCGGTTCGGTCACGGGGTTGAGAAATCGCCGGCTGTACTCGTATTCGTCGCGCCGCCGTGTGAACAGCGGCTTGATCATAAACACCGCCGCCAACAGCAACCCCAGGGGAAGCGCCATCAGGAACAAGGTGAGGCGGGAATGCATTCGCACCACGACTGCGCCCACCAAGGAGAAACTGGCCAGGCCGGCGGCAAGCATGGCCAAGATCAACAGCGCATACAACACGGGGAGCAAGACGAGCAGCGCCGCAACCACGGCGCCGCGAAGCATGTGGCCGGCCTTGACCGGCGGCGGGCCGACGGGTTCCTTAAGCCCGGCTAAGAGCGCCGCTTGCAGCCGCGCGTCGTACGGCGGGCGCTTCGCGCCGGGGTTGGGCGCGCCGGCAGGCAAGTAGATCCACGGCAGTTCCGCCGCGGCGCCGCCCGCCATGCCGGGGGCGGGCGCCGAGTGCACCTCGCCGGAGATCGTATACTCGCCGTCGTCCTCTGGCGGCTGGACGACCACGGGGGGCTCGGTCAGGCTTCGCACCGCAACCGTCGGACGCGCGGCCAATGGAGATGCATCGCGCTGGGCGATCGGCGGCGCCGCAATGTGCTGGTTGCCTGGCTTGGATTCCGCAGACGGGGTTTCGCCAGGAACGCGCAGTTTCTTGCCGCACTTGGGGCAACCGCCCACCTGGCCGGCGTACTTGGCTTTGACGGCGAACCGCGCCTGGCAGTGCGGGCAAGTGACCTGCATTGCGGACATCAGTAGGGCCCCATCCCAAAACGCATGGCGTCAATCCACCACCACATCCTCCAACCGCGAGACGCCCACCACGTCGCGCAGGTTGATCCACACCTGTCGCCGATTGCAGCGCACTCCGTGCACGCGGCAATCGAGCACGTAGCGCTCGCGGGTCGTGCTTGTGTCGCGGAGGTCGTGCAGATCAACCTCCTCCAGGTGCAGGTAGCCAGCCTGCTCATGGACCAGCCGACCGATGCACGTAAACGGGCTGGCCATGTCGATCACCACTACATGGCCCTGCAGCGACTGCCAGGCGGTTGAATACGGCATTTCCATAGGACGTTGCTCGCTGTTCGCTTCTGGCCCAGGCGCTGACGTTCAGCTTACTCCCGCCCGCGGCGCGGGGCAAACGGTGACCGACGCCGGACCACGCTGCATTGGTTGACGCCGCCCGACGCGCAGGTAGGATGGGCCGCGACCGATCAACTTGCACACGCCTTTTCGGAGAACCCAGCCATGGCCTCGGGCATCAATCGACAATGGCGACTGGCCTCGCGCCCCAAGGCGATGGTCGAGGTCTCGAATTTCGAGTATCACGAAGCCCCCATCCCGCAGCCGCGTGAAGGTCAAGCACTGGTCCGCAATTTGTACTTGTCGTTCGATCCAGCCATGCGAGCCTGGCTGTGGGACCGCGAGACGTACATCGCCCCCGTGAAGATCGGCGATGTGATGCGGGCCGGTTCGGTGGCTCAGGTCATCGAGTCGCGCCATCCGGCTTATGAACCGGGCGACATCGTCGTGGGCGCGTTCGGTTGGCAGGACTATGCCGCCGTGTCGGGCGAGGGCCCGGTGCCGATGACCAAGGTTCCGCCGGGAGTCCCGCTCACCTGGCCCTTGGGCGTGTTAGGCATGACGGGGCTGACTGCGTATTTCGGCCTGTTGGACGTGGGGCGACCCGAGGCGGGACAAACCGTGGTGGTCTCGGGCGCCGCCGGAGCGGTGGGGAGCGTGGCCGGTCAGATTGCCAAGATCCACGGTTGCCGCGCCATCGGCATCGCCGGAGGTCAGGCCAAGTGCGACTGGCTGACCCAAGAGGCGGGCTTCGACGGCGTGATCGACTACAAGTCGCAAAACGTACGCGAGCGGCTGCGCGAGCTCTGTCCCCAAGGTATGGACGTGTACTTCGACAACGTCGGCGGAGAGACGCTCGAAGCGGCGCTGGACAACCTCGCATTGCACGCCCGCGTGGTCCTTTGCGGCGGCATCTCAGGTTACAACACTCCTGGCGGCCCGCCGGGACCGCGGAACTATTTAAACTTGTTGGTCAAGCGGGCGCGAATGGAAGGCTTCGTGATCTTCGACTACCAGCCGCGGTTCAACCAGGCCATCCCGCAGCTGCTCCAGTGGTCGTTGTCTGGCCAGATCAAGTTCCAAGAAGACATCCAAACCGGCTTTGAAAATATTCCCCAAACGTTGCTGCGATTGTTCACCGGCGCGAACTTCGGCAAGCAGATGCTCAAGCTGGCCGATCCGCCGCTGCCCGTCCCCGGGGCGTGAGGGCTCGAATCCGTTTGACGTCGAGCACGACGCGGTAGGGTGCTGTTGAACGGCGCACTTCGGGGACCAAATTCCGTGCAACGTTTTCGCCGCGAAGCGCGCCGCGGCGCCGTCCATCGGGCCGAAGTCGATACTGTCACTTCGCCGGCGTCGCTCCGAACCGGCTTTGCACCGATTGAACCGTGACTTGCTCGTCGCGCAGCGCGTGCATCGCCAGGATGCACGCCTCGGCCGCCTGAATCGTCGTGATGCACGGCACGCCGTGGGCCACGGCCGCGGCGCGAATTCGCCCTTCGTCGGTCCGGGCCCCTTTGCCGCTGGGGGTGTTGATGATCAGTTGCAGCCGCTTGTCGATCAACAGGTCGAGCACGTTGGGATGCCCCTGCTGCAGCTTCTTGATCACCTCGACCGGAATGCCCGCCTCTTCCAGCGTCTTGGCCGTGCCGGCGGTGGCCATCAAGTGAAAGCCCATCTCGCTCAGTCGGCGGCCCAGGGGAATGACCGAATTCTTGTTGCGGGCGTTGAGGCTGAGGAAGATGTTGCCCGACTCCGGCAAGACCACGCCGGCGGCCAGTTGGCTTTTGGCGAAGGCAATCGGAAAACTCTCGCTGATGCCCATCACCTCGCCGGTCGAGCGCATCTCGGGCCCGAGCACAATGTCTACGCCGGCGAACTTCACGAAAGGGAACACGCTTTCCTTGACCGAAACGTGCAGCGGCGTCGGGTCGACGTCGAGGCCCAGCTCGGCCAACGTCACGCCCGTCATCAGCTTGGCCGCCGCCTTGGCGATCGGTACGCCCGTGGCTTTGCTCACAAACGGCACGGTTCGGCTGGCGCGGGGATTCACCTCCAAGATGTAAACGTTGTGGACGCCTTCCTCCTTCTTGACGGCCATCTGAATGTTCATCAGGCCCACAACCTTCATCTGCCGTGAAAGGGCCAGCGTCGCCTGCCGGATTTCCTCGATGACTTCGGCCACAAGGCTGAACGGCGGTATGGCGCAGGCCAAATCGCCCGAGTGAACCCCCGCTTCTTCGATATGTTCCATCACTCCGGCGACGA
>CAYWTU010000475.1:0-4152 GCA_964461275.1 uncultured Pirellulales bacterium
GCGACTCGTCGCCGCGGGCGTCGACATCCGGTGGCTGCCCGGCGCGGTGGTGGAGTTGGGAATTGAGGTGTTGGCCGGCGGCCCGTTGGAAGCGCAGCAGCAGCGGCTGTTTGTCGACGGCCCCGAGCGTGAGTCACCGCGCCACGTAGCGCAACTGATCGACCGGCTATCGAGTCGGCTGGGCAGGCGCCATGTGGTCCGGCCGCAACTCGCGCCCGACGCGCAGCCGGAAAACGCCTATCGCTGTCGGCCTTGGGTGGAGCAAAAGTCGCCCGGCTCGAAGGCCTCGCCGCGGCGCGTCAGGAAACAGGGCCGGCCGCGGACGCCGCCGGCCAAGTCGGCTGCGGCGGCGCCGGCCCACGCGCGGCCGCTGTGGCTGTGCCCGCGGCCGCTGGCGGTACAGGTGTGGTCGGTAGCGCCCGACGGTCCGCCGCAGCGGGTTCGCTATGCGGGCCGGGAACACACGGTGGCTTACGCCTGGGGGCCGGAGCGAATTGAGACCGGCTGGTGGAGGCGACGAACCATCGGCCGCGACTACTATCAGGTGGAGATCTCCGACGGCGCCCGGTGGTGGCTGTACCGCCGACATCGCGACGGGCGCTGGTTTCTACACGGCTGGTTTGGCTGACGAACGAACTGGCCGCCGGGCACTTGTCCAACCGCAAGGGGCCAATGGAGAATGTGGGACCGCCCTCCGCCGCAATCAGCTTGGCAGACGGACTTCAACCATCAGGACGGTCGATGACCTTTGCAAAAAGCACGAAGACATCCGCGCCATGGTCGCTGCCGATTCTCCCTCACTCTAGCCCTCTCCCAGAGGGAGAGGGGACCAAAGCACGACTCACCGCAGCGCTGGTTTGTCTCTGCGGCGTCGTCTGGGCAAGCGTAGCGCCGGCGGGTGAGGCCGACTGGCCGCAATGGCGCGGTCCGGGCCGCGACGGCGTGGCCGTCGGCGCACGGTTGCCCCAGCGACTGCCGACCGATCCGCCGCGGGAGGCGTGGCTTCAGAAACTAGGGACGGGCTGGTCGTCGCCGGTAGTGGCCGATGGCCGCGTGTTCATCACCGATCGGCAGGCGGGCGAGGAGCGCGTGCTGGCCTTCGACGCGGCAACCGGCAAACCCCTCTGGCAGCGCGCTAACCCTGTTGACTTCGATCCGCACGGCGTTGGCCGACAACACGGCAACGGTCCCAAGGCCACGCCGGTGGTCGCCGGAGGTCGAATCTACGCGCTGGGAATCGCCGGTTGGCTGCAATGCCTCGACGCGGCCAGCGGCGCCGTGATCTGGCAAATGCACTTGCCGGCCCAATTTGGCCAAGTGCAGCCCCTGCGCGGCAACCGGGCTCAAGTGATTGGAACCGAGCACGTGCTGGTTCCGGTGGCGGCGGGGCAAGGGGCGCCGGTTCCGCTGTTCGGTTACACCGGCTCGCCCCTGCTTGCGGACCAGCGTTTGGTGCTGGAGGTGGGCGGCCAGCGCGGCGGAACGATCATGGCGCTAGACGCTCAGACGGGCCGGCCGCTGTGGCAGGCGCTAGAGGAAAACGTCGCCTATTCGTCGCCGGTGGTGGCCACATTCGCCGGCGTCGCACAGGTCGTGGCATTGACCGGCCCGCGCGTGGTCGGCCTGGCCGTCGACTCGGGAAAACTTCTGTGGAGCCACCCGTTTCAGATTCAGTACGACGAAAGCATCAGCACGCCGACGATCGTAGGCGACTTGGCGCTGGTGACCGGCGATCGTCGGCCGCTGACGGCGCTGCGCATCGCGCGGCAGGGCGACGCCTGGAGCAAGTCGGTCGCCTGGGAGAATCGAGACTTGTCGAGCTACCTGTCGAGCATGACGGCCTACGACGGGCACGTGTACGGCATGAACGACGGCGGCCAGTTCGTCTGTGTCCGGCTCAGCGACGGCCAGACCGTTTGGACGGGCGGCGACGACGGGTTCTATTGCACCCCCGTATTGATCGGGCAGCGATTGTTGGGGCTCAACGAGCGCGGGTTGGTGCAAATACTAACGGCGGGGCCCGAAAAGTTCGAGCGCCTGGGCCAGTATTCGTTGACCAGCGACGCCACCTGGACAGTTCCGGCGTGCGTGGGCGGCCGACTGTACGTCCGCGACGAGCGGTCGTTGCGGTGCTTCGTGTGGGAAAACTAGCCCGGCTCAAGACCGGATGTGACCGAGGAACCGCCAAGGCCGCAGGCGGGGCGCTGACCGTTATCGCGGCAATGGGACAAGGTTCCGCTCGCGAAGGAATTTCTCCAGCGCTTCGGCCGCGGCAGCGTGGGCCAGCGGGCTCGGATGGGGGTCGCCGCCAGGATACACCAGCAAATCATCGGATCCTCCCCGAGCCAAGATCGCCTCGCCTAGGTCGACAAACGGCACGCCCAGTTCCGCCAGTCCCGGTTGTACCGTCGCGATCAGGCGGTCCCAGTCGCCACCGGCTATGCGGGCCTCGTGTCGAAACACGGCCACCACCAATTTCGCTCCGTCGGCCTCGCAAGCTTGGTGCAACTGGCCCAGCTCGGCCAGCGACTTCTGAAAATCGCGTCGCGAGCCGACTGCCCCCCGCAGCGCCTGGCCGATCTCCGAACCTTGCTCGGCCACGGCCAGCTGAGCCTGCTCGTCGCGACTATTGAGGTCGTCGTTGAGCACCATGAGCACCAGCGCCAACTGCGGCTGATATGCACGCGCTTGACGCAAATAGGCCAAGCGCTCTTCCCGTGTGCCATATCCGCAGACGCCGCAATTGACCGCTTCGTAGCGCGTCACTTGTCCCAAGGCCTGGGCTTGATCGTTGAGCCGGGCCGCCAGGACGGCGCTGACTACGTGCTGGCTCTGAACCCCCTGGCCGAAGGTGAATGAGTCGCCTAGACAGACCAGGCGAAACACGTCGGCGGGTCGGGGAATTTCGTACTCCCGGTCGCGGTGTCCGCGGGAGTTCATCGCGTAGGCCATGTAGCTTCGATGCAAATTCGGAATCGCCTGCGGCGTCACGTGCTGTCCGTCGACCGTCAACCGCACCATTTCTACATCCACCGGCGACTCGTCGGGCGGAAGCACCAACAACAACACGGCCTCATCGCTGGCCTGCGTCACCGTCGCGGTGGCGGTGTGCTCAGCCCAATCGGCGCCGATATTGAAACCGGTCTCGGGGGCCACACGAGGAAACGGCTGGGTAGCGCCGATCCAGAGTGCGTTCAAGTACCGTGGCTTCTCGCTGCGGCAGCGCAACGTGGCCGAGACCTGCTGTCCCACACCGACCGCAAACCGTCCGAACGAAATCTGCGGGTTGAACTCGCGCGGTCGAAACGGCGTGCGAAAGTGAACGCGCACCCGATTGCCCCCGGCGTCCAGCGGCGTGAGAAAGTAGCTGCGGTCGCCCGGCGTTTGCCAATGCTGACGCATGGCCCATTCGGCGTCCGACTCTTCATAGAAGTACCCGCGGGGATTGTCCGGGTAGTATTGTTTGAACAATCCGTGGGGTTCGAGAATGTACATCAACTCGTCGTCGGGCCACGAGCGGCCGCGGACCCACTCGTCGATGGGAAAAGGAAAGTCGCGCCGCGGCACGGCCAGGTGCGGCGTCTGGTTGCGCTGGAGCGCTCGGACTGCCGGGTCTGAAACGCTGACCGTCGCCGCGGCCTGCGTCATCTCACGCTGGCGACGGAAACGCAGGGCCGCTTCCGCCGCCGCGAGCGCCAATCCCAAGCTGATGCACAGTATCAGGGCTTTATCGGCGGTCACGCCGAGCGCCACGAGCGCGCCCAGCATCGCCACCAGGGCGGTCGTCGTCTGCGAGACGAATCCCAGGTAGGGAAATCGCGGCGGTTCAAACGCGGTCACCACGTGCCAACAAACCAGCGACGCCACGAGCAGCGCCGCCGCCCAGGCCGCAGTTCCGCTGTGCGGCGAGCGCCAGGCGGCACATGCCGCCGCCAGCAGCGCCGCCACGATCACGGCCATGGGAACCCACACTGCCGTGGGCCAAGTTCCGAAAAGCAGCAGCGCCCCTTGCGTCGCGGCAGCCACTCCCACGCCGGCGGCAAACGTTTTGCCGCTCGTCAGCCAGGCGTGCCAGCGATAGTTGCGCGGCGCGGTCGAGCGGACGGCAGTCGGCGATTCGAGGATGTTCATGTTGGTTCAATGCGGACAAAT